>JAIRQA010000028.1 GCA_031256715.1 Coriobacteriales bacterium
CAAAATTGCGTTCATGCCTCTATTTATGATGAGAAATACTATAATTACGAGAAAAAACCGAATCGCAATAAAACCTGAGAAGATTATAAATTTCCTGCTCAAATGTTTCCGGCTATTAAGTTTTTTTAATGTAATGCCAATGATATCTGAGTCATGCATGTACACTAAAGCATCGCGCCACATAAAACGTACAAGAAAGTAGTATATAACTGGTGGCAGCTGCATAGTCGCAATCATTATCACTGTCAACTCCGTGTCAGTGTCTAAGACATCCCATGAAAAACTTGCAACACCAATAGCCACCAGAAACACCTCTGCAAGCAAAAGAACGAAAGAAACAAAAAAGCTGATTTTAGTTTCAGTTTGCAAAGAATTAAATTGCTTCACATCATCTCACATTCGTATAAAAATACACTCGAACTTACACTTTTTCATGCCCCGCACGTCGAATATGGCGAGCGGGGCATCCCAGAAACTCTCGTTCTGCTCTTAGTAGAACACTCGATTATTCCCAAGGTATCCAATTGCTGCGCATACACCAAGTATTGCAATTGCGCCACCAATGACACCGCAAAGTCCTAGCGCTACGGAAACAACCGGCCAACCAAATACAACAGTAGCTTGTGCTAGCGTATAGCTTAATGCAGCACTAATCCAGCCTAAAGTAAGCCCTGCCTGTCTTGCAGCGCCGCTATAGCGCGAACAAAGACCTCGTAAGTTGTTATAAAACATTTGGTTTGACCATCCGGCCTCGATATACTCCATTTCTTGCTCGGATACTTTAACACAATTTTTGGGCATTACCAATGCTCCATCATAACAAAGTTCCATCGGAACTCCTTTCTGACATCCATCCTGATGTCAACATTTTACTCCATCATAATAATGCAAACAAGCTGATCGGACTCATTTGCTATGTGATTATCCTTTTGCGCGCGCATAATCACCTTGGGAAAACATTCCTTTACGAATAAATGACCTCCTCGTCATCATTGCTTATAAAATCCACAACATCAGAGCTTGAATGTGTGGCAACATCTTCAACTGCATTAGCATCAAAAAACTCACCTTGTTGCATGTTCCACATCCTGTAATACATATTTCCCTTAGCAAGCAGTTCATCATGAGTGCCTTGCTCGACAATAGTACCCTCATGCAAAACAACAATATTGTCACAGTTTTTTATCGTTGCCAATCTGTGAGCAATTATTAGCATAGTTTTACGTCTCAATTTATTAAAAATCATATCAAAAATGATTTTTTCGGTTCCAAAGTCTAAATTGCTTGTGGATTCGTCTAAAATATAAAACTCGCTTTCTTTAAGGAAAGCACGAGCGATAGCTATTCTTTGTCTTTCGCCACCAGAAAGACCTGTCCCGGCTTCTTCCAAAAAAGTGTGATATTGCAGTGGCATTTTACTTATAAACCCATGAGCGTCTGCTAACTTTGCTGCGCCTTTAACGTCTTCTATTGTTGATGCCATCTTTGATACGCGAATATTGTCATAGATGTTTTTTGAGAAAAGTTCAATATTTTGTGGGACATACGATATCTTACGTCGCAAAGATGTATTGCTACATTCACGAATCTCTTTTCCGCCAATAAAAATCTCTCCCGCCTCTGGTTCATAGTATTTTAGTAAAAGCTTAGCAACGGTAGATTTGCCGCTTCCACTTGCTCCCACCAAAGCAACTTTTTTCCCACTGGGAATGAGCAGACTCAAACTTTTAAGAACTGGCGAGCGACTACCATAGCGAAATGTCACGTTTTTTAGCTCAATGTCACCCTCTGCTGTTTGAATATTAAGTAATTCTACATCTTCCAGCTCTTGTTCCCGTTTTGAATCCAAAATCTCTGTTAAACGCCGCATAGAAATATTTGCTTCCTGCAGACGCAGTTGCAAACCAACAAGACGACCTACCGGATCTGTGAAAAAGCCAGCAAGGGTAATGAAGGCCATAAGCGAGCCAAGTGTCAGTGAACCGTCTATTACCTGACTGATGCCAAAATACATAAGCACCATATTACCCCCGGTCTGAACAAAGTTAGCTATCGTTCCCTGTGCGTTAGAAAGCATCCCTTCCCTAAAGGATATACGCAATGACTTAATATATTCTCTTTCTATATACTCAAGTTCAGCATCTTCATTTGCATTGCCCTTGATTGTCTCTACTGCGCGAAGACCTTCAATTATCTGTGAATTTAACACAGAATTCTGCTGCATCTGCTGCAGGTTAATCTTTTTGTATGGCTGCTTAAACGCAAAGACGAGAATTACATTTATTATTGTCACAATTGCAATTATGGCAAATAAGCTAGAGTTCATGGCAAACAAGATTGCGCCGGTTATTAACGCCATCGTGACGTCCATTATCACTGTAAGTGCAATGTTTGTAAAGACATCTTTAATAGTAAATGCATCGCCAAAGCGCGTTATGATGTCACCTGTCTTACGCGAAGCAAAGAACTTCATTGGAAGCTTATAGATGTGCTCAAAATAACCAAGCAGAAGCGGAATATCAATCTTTTGAGATAAATGCAAGAGTATCCACTGGCGGATAAAACCAATAAGCGATTGAACAAGAGCAATTGCAGCAAAGACAATTGTCACAAGAAGTAAAACATTCTCAAGCTTATAAGGAAGTATCTCGTCCATGATGATTTTATTAAAAAGCGAAGAAGCAATTCCCAATAATGTCATGATTAGTGAAGCCACAATCGCAAAAACAAATAATCTCTTATGAGGGGTAAGTAGTTTAATGAATCTAGAATAGAGGCTTCTACCCACAGGTTTCTCTACAATAAACCTATTATCTGGCTTTAACAGAAGCAGAACTCCTGTAAATTCCCTAAAAAAGCGTTCCAATGGCACACGTATGAAATCTTTTGCAGGATCCCCAATCACTACATATCGCTTATCTTTTTTATACACAACAACAAAGTGCGACATTCCCTCTTTGGTAATTACATTAGCTATGCACGGCAAAGTGAACTTTCCCCGAAAATCACTGCGGCTAACTCTGACCGCCTGTGTTGCAAACCCCAGTTCATCTGCACACTTTGCAAGCCCAGTAAGATTTGTACCAGCTAAATCTGTACCCATTATATCCCTGAGTTTGGTTATTGATGTCTCCTTTTTGTAATAAAGACAAACCATTGCAAGGCATGCAGCCGCACAATCCGTAGAATCGTGTTGCTTTACAAATATACGCTTCATAGCCAATCACGTTTCCAAATATGCATGATGTCGATGATAAAATGTAGCCAGAAACGAATCAGGGCACAGTGTTCACGTATCCATTTGCGAGAATAAGTAACAAAGATATGTGCTGCTAGCCCGAGAGAGAGAGAGAGAGAGAGAGAGAGAGAGAGAGATGGGGGCACATACGCAACTGCACAGCGGCAAATGCTGTTGAGATCGGTGTTGATTTTCACTTGCTCGTAAGTACCACTACTCATCTGACTTATACCTCACACATACGCAAAATTGTACATTGAACAAACTAAAACACTAACAATCTGTATCTTGCAAACAGATGAATGTCGTCTTTGAAACAATTACTAGAATAACACTTATGCAATATGAACGCAATATGTAAATAATATAATTATTTTACAGTTTTTAGAACATAACACAAATTTCAGCATTTTTTTACATATTTTGCACACTTTTCTTAGAAGCTGCCTTCACTGGTTTTGTAGCCAAGTTCTCCCTTGAGCATCCATAAAGCGCATGCAGAAAGACATCATTACCTTAATGCGTCATTCAGTTTTGTTACTGCCCAAGCAGGAATAACACGTGTGCCTATGCGAAAGCACTTAGCTTCATCCCACATAGTCTTGACCCGCAATCTCTAAAACTTGCCATTTAGATTCTGATACAAGTTCAGAATGACACGCGTGTGAGTTTTTACACAAGCAGACTGGCTTCATGGTGCACAGGTAAAATAAAGCACAGGCAGGCAAGTACGCCTACTTCCTTTTTCTCCTGGCTTTATAAGCTTTTTCCTGTCTGTTTTTACATTTGCTTCTATAGCTATTTTCTAGCCTACTTTTGCGTATCGCACTTTTTTCAGGAGTAGATTTAATTATCTTTATACAAGCATACACACCTAATAGCAAAATACCCAATGCTATTACAAGGCAGATTAAGCTTAATACGAAATCTATAGCAAAAGTGGATATTGCAAATAAGATCAGTGCGATTGGTATTGGCAAAACAACCAAAACAACAATTAATACTCGCAACGCCTTTGGCACTTTTAAACTAGACGCCGCATTTGCAACGCCATCCATAAAAAAAGTTACTATCAGATCTACCAATAAACTCATAAATTCATCCCTTTCCTGTTCGTTTTGTCATCCCTTTGCAAAATCTAGAAAAACTGGTGGGGCGTACCTCGCCAAAAAGCTTTGCTGCTCGTTTTTTCATCCCTTTGTAAAACCCTTTGACACATCTCGCTTAAAAACCTTTATAGCTAGTAGCGTCAGCGCGACGACACACAACCACAACAGAATTCACAAGTACATTATTTTATAGACTCATCATGTTACGTTGAAGTTAAACAAAATATAATGAATAACATGAAAAAGCACAAACACTGCAAAATATATGCCACCGACGATATAAGCAGTTTTTCTGCCAGGAAGTTTAAAAACTTCGCCAAATAAACCTTTCTTTGTTGCTGTGCCGCGCCTTCTTTTAGCTTCGCCTATGAAGCTGCCAACAACAATGATTGCAACACTAAGAAGGCTAAGTGGAAGAAAAAGTTCTAACAAAGGCGAGCTAGTTACAAGACCCACAACAAGTAAAGCCATTGCGATTACCAAAACAAATAAACCACACAACGTAAATCTCGTCATAGTTACCTCCATTCCGCCGCTTTGCGGCACACAAATTTACAATAAAAGCTTGTTCGATCTTTCACGTCTTACTGTGTTTAAAAACCCGTCTTCGTCCTGCAAGTACACAACCCGTAATTCCTAAAACTTGCCGTTTAGATTCTGAAAACTTGTTCAGAATGACGCTTAAGTGAGATTCTGAACACTCGTTCAGAATGACGCTTAAGTGAGTTTCTTCACCAGTTGACGCGCCTATCACATACACAAAATTTCGCAGCAGGATTTAAGAATTTCAACTCCTACGACTAGAAATGGTATAACTCTTATTTTAACAGATGCTGTTTTTATAACAATTCTATCTTGCGTCTGTCGCCTGAGCGCGTGGGCACAGTAACATGCGTGTATCCTGCTAGCATCATAGCATGATAGCCTTTATCTAAATCACGTCCAACATCTGCCGGGCAGTGAGCATCAGAGCTTACGGTACAGTCTACCTTAGCAGCGCAAAACGCCTCTAGTAAAGCTTGAGTGGGATACAGCTCCCGCACTGGTTTATGCAATCCAGAGGTATTAACCTCAACCATAACACCTGCTTTTGCCGCTTCTGTAGCCATAGCCTGATAAAGCTCACGCGCGTCAAATTTTGGCTTAAAGCCTAACTTTTTTGGCAGATCCGGATGCGTCATTAGCTGAAAAGGAACAACGGAGCGCACGGCATCGCGCCAAAGTTCGAAGTAACGCTGCCAAACTTGCTCTTCTCCACATTCTTCCCAACCAGAGATAAAGTCTGGGTGGTCAAACTCCCAATGACTACCATCTGCCTCACTAAGCATATGCACAGAGCCCAACACAAGCTCAAAAGGGCTTCCATGCGAGGCAAGCAGATTAAGAATATAGTCCTCGGCACCCTCGCGCCAATCTACCTCTGTACCACAAATTACCTCAATCTGCGGATACGCCGCACGGGCAGCTTCAACCTCCTGCAGATAAAAACCCAGTTTGTCGGCATCCATAGCAAAGCTGCCATCGGTATTAACGCTTTTAGGCAAAGGCAGATGCTCGGTAATTGCGATGGTTGTCAGCCCTTGCGCACAGGCAGCTGCGACTACCTCGTTAACAGTGCCTGTGCCATGGTTAGAAAGATAAGTGTGTGTATGACAATCTGTTTTTTCCATACGTTTAATTATAAGCGAGTTGCATTAAGTAAAGTTCAGCAAACCGGCACACAATTCCCCAATCGCAGTCATCCTCAATTCCCAATTCCTAATTCCTAATTCCTAATTCCCAATTCCTAATTCCCAAAGTTTGCCATTTCTTTGCCGCGTTTTAAAGTATTCGTTAACTTAAGAATATATGCTTAACTAGACTTATGCTATTCTTATTGCTTTGTTTTCGAGAATAAAAGGAGATGCCATGTTAGACATCATCAAGGCGGATCGACTTTGCAAGACCTTTAAGGTTTCGGCAAAGCAACGAAGGATGGAAAATATCACTGCCACAACACATGTAGCTGTTGACAATCTTTCGTTTACCGCTCAGCCAGGCGAGATCTATGGCCTTTTAGGACCAAATGGCGCAGGAAAAACAACAACATTGCGCATGCTTGCCACACTAATTAAACCAGATAGCGGTGACGCCATTGTTGCTGGTCGCAGCATAGTTAACGAACCTTCGGCAGTGCGTGCAGCCATTGGCTTTCTTACCAGCGAACTAAAGCTAGAAGACTACTTTACCCCCAACTATCTTTTTGATTTCTTTGCCAATTTGCACGCTGTGCCACCAGAAGCTGCTGCTAAAAACAAGCAACTTCTCTTTGAGCGTTTCGAGATTTCCGAGTTTGCTAATGTTAAGGTAGCCTATCTTTCTACAGGTATGAAGCAAAAGGCCTCTTTGGCCATCTCTTTGGCTCACGACCCAGGCATCATTATCTTTGACGAGCCAACAAATGGCCTTGACGTCATCACTGCCAAAACAGTTACAGATTACTTGCAGGATCTTAGAGCAAGCGGCAAGACCATCATCCTCTCTACACATATATTTTCACTGGTGCAAAAACTTTGTAACCGCGTAGGCATAATCATCGATGGTCGCATGATTACCGAGGGTACACTTTCAGAGGTCTGCAATGGCATGGATCTAGAGAACAAATTCTTTGAGCTTTACGTACAAACAAAAGGCGGCTCTAACACCAGTACAGACACCAGCGCGAATACCAGTGCGAATACCAGCACAAACACCAGCACAAACACCAACGATAACAACGTCGCGAACACCAACAACACCACCAACGATAATTTCACACATAGAAAGGCGGTTTAACTATGCGTTCGGGATTTTCTACTATACTCCGTAAAGAGCTAAACCGCTTTTTCACCGACAAGCGCATGCTTTTTACCTCTATACTGCTCCCTGGTTTAATGATTTTCTTGCTCTACTCTACGATGGGAACCGCAATTCAGAACATGCGAAATGTTGAAGACGATTACAAGCCTGTTGCCTATGCTGTTAACATTCCAGATTCTATAAGGCAAATGTCGGAAGCTGCCGGTATTACATTCACAGACATTAAGTCTTCAGAGGTTGCCGATATAAAAGCTAAGATAGAAAACAAGGAGGCAGATTTACTTGTAGTTTTCTCACCAGATTTTAGCGAAAAATCTAAAGCGATTGCCGCAAATGAAACTCCGGTAACAAACGCTAGTGATGTTCCAAGCGCAGAGGTCTTTCACAACTCCTTGCGCACAGAATCATTGCAGACATCCGTTAAGGTTACAGGAGTACTAGAAGCGCACAAAAGCATGCTCATGCCGCTATTCACTATTAATGGCAACTCTGACACTCACTACGATTTAGCAACTGCCAAAGATGCTGCCGGATTTAGCTTTGGCTCTATGTTGCCCATGTTAATTTTAATCTTTCTTTTTAGCGGGGCAATGGGTGTTGCCGCAGAATCTATAGCTGGCGAGAAGGAACGTGGCACCATTGCCACAATGCTTATCACACCGCTTAAGCGTTGGGAGCTGGCAGCCGGAAAAATAATCTCTATATCATGTATCGCGCTTCTGGGCGGTCTTAGTAGTTTCATTGGCACAATGGCTGCGATACCAACAATGTTAGGCGATGTCACAAACGATGTTGCCGAACTTAGTGCCAGCATTTATGGCATTGGCGACTTCCTTGCAATCCTCGCTATCACACTTGTTACTGTTCTGATTTTTGTAGGCGCGATCTCAATTATCTCTGCTTTTGCAAAAAGCGTAAAAGAAGCTGGCACATTGGTCATGCCATTAATGATATTAGTAATGCTTGTTGGCGTAATGGGCATGTTTTCTAAGGGTGCTCAAACAGAAATTCTCTATTATCTGATTCCGGTCTATAATAGCGCCCAAGCACTAACAGGCATCTTCACATTTACAGCTCAGCCGCTCTTTATTGCCATTACAGTAGTAGAAAACATAATCATCACCGGCATCTGCGTTTTTGCGCTTACAAAAATGTTTGGCTCAGAAAAGATTTTGTTTAAAAAGTAAATCTACTAGCCTTTAAGACGTTGCATATGTGGAGAATTGCCCTAAGCAGTTCTCTGCATATGCATAGTCATTCTTGCCACAAGTTATACCTTGCATGCTCTACCTGACGCCTCTGTAGTCTTTTAGGTAAGGTAGTCTTTTAGAAACGGCAATCTTTTAGGAAACATAATCTTTTAGGAAACATAGCCTTTTAGGAAACATAGCCTTTTAGGAAAGCAAGCAACGCGTCTATGTCTGCTTTGCTGCTTGCGTGTCCTAACGAGATGCGCAATGCGGTGTTCGCCTGGTCTTTACCAAGACCTAACGCCAACAAGACGTGACTAGGCTCAAGCGATCCAGTTGAGCAAGCAGAACCAGCAGAAACTGCAAAACCTGCCTCGTCTAAACGCAGCGTTAGCATCTCACTAGAGGTGCCAGCTACTAGTAATGGCACAATGTTACTAAGATGATTTTGCGTATCGGATGGCTTAATAGGCACCGCTGTTCGTATGATGCCTTTGCCATTGCGTGAGCCGCCGTTATGATAATCTCCGTTATAATAACCGTCATTATTATCACTGCCGCTATTACTGCCGCTATAAGTGCCACCGGTACCACTAACAAGTTCGGCAATAATCCTGTCACGAAACCCACAGATACGAGCATTCTCTTCTTGCATGTAAACAGGATTACAGGCTATACGCACAGCTGTAGCAAAGCCAATGGCGCCAGCAACATTTTGGGTACCTCCACGTCTACCGCCCTCCTGACCACCGCCACGCATAGGCGCAGAAAACGGCGTTCCGCTTTTTAAATAAAACGCACCAATCCCCTTAGGGCCACCTATCTTGTGAGCAGAAAAGCTTGCGGTATCTACATCTAGGCTCCGCATGTTAAGTTGCATCTTTCCTAATGCTTGAACCGCGTCTGTATGAATATACACTTTATGCCCCATAGCTAAACTAGCCTTGCGCACTACCTGAACAAGACAAGACAGTGGCTGAATAGTGCCAATTTCATTTTGTGCTAGCATAATAGCAACTAGAGCCGTATCAGATGTTATAGAAGCAGCAAGCTGTTCTTCTGTTATAAAACCGCAGCAGTCAGGGTTAAGAATGGTAACATCATATCCCAAGCGCTTTAGTAGTCGCACTGGCTCTAATACAGCATGATGCTCAAAAGAAGCACATACTATATGCCTATTGCCTTTATCTAAAGCGCGAGTTGTGCGCAATGCAGTAGCGATGCCAGTGATACAAGCATGGTCAGCCTCGGTGCCACCAGAACAAAAAACTAGCTCTGTAGGTTTAGCTCCTATTGCCAAAGCAATCTCTGCCCTTGCGCCCTCAGTGGCAGCTCTAGCTTGTCTGCCCTCAAAATACAGAGTGCTAGCATTGCCAAAACCGCAGTCGCTGCCTAGCCAGGGCAACATCGCCTCTAGTACTTCTGAACGCATAGGCGCTGTTGCCGCATAGTCTAAATAATGGCGTGGTCGTTGCAGTTCGCTATTCGCATGATTGTTAAGCTGAAAACACTCAGACACTTTTTGCTACTTCGCAAATCTTATGCTTTGCATACAGGCAGACTTTGGCTAACATGTTCGCCGCCGTTCGTTTGCTGCTTCGCGAATTTTGTGCATAGCCAGCAAGGGGTCGTGTGCTGCAAAAATTGCGTTTCCGGCAACAAGAATGTCTGCACCTGCTGCAGAAGCAATTGTTGCTGTGTCTATGTTTATACCGCCATCAACCTCTATATAAAAGTCCGCGCCTGATTGCTTACGTAAGTGGGCAAGCTCGGCGATCTTCTCTTCCGATTTACCAATAAAGCTCTGACCGCCAAAACCAGGATGCACACTCATTAACAATGCAACGTCAAACCTGTTCATAAGCGGCTCTAAGACACCAACACTCGTAGCCGGATTTAAAGAAATCCCCGCAAGCACATTGGCCTTGCGAATTCGTTTTAGCAACAATTGCAAAGTTAGCGCAGACGCATCGTTAAGCTCACTAATGCTAACCGATGTTCCCTTAGTTAATGTCGCAGGCGATGCTGCGGTTAACTCCGCAGGCGCCAAACTTGTCACCGTGGTTTCCGCCTTTGTTAACTCCGCAACCGCCGCCATAGCAGATGCCGCGGTTGACGCCTTTGTTAACTCCGCAACCGCCACCATAGCAGGTGCCGCGGTTGACGCAGCAGCAGCAGACGTCGCAACTGCCGCTTCTATATGAACGGTAAGAATATCTCCTTTAGTAAGACCGGCATCTAAATACCAATCTAATTGCTCATCTGGATTATCAATCATTAAATGTACATCTAAAGGAATTGTTGTCGCCTGTTTTAAAGCACGCACCACTGGTGGACCTATTGTTAAATTGGGAACAAAGTGTCCATCCATGACATCTACATGCAGCCATTCAGGCTGAACTTTTGCCAAGCTCATTAGCTCTATCGCATCCCCAAGTTTTGT
>JAIRQA010000089.1 GCA_031256715.1 Coriobacteriales bacterium
AAGAGCTTTTCTAAGTGACATTAACGAGAAGGACAGATACCTTTACTAGTAAGGCGTACGTTTTGATAGCACAAGTAAGATACTGGCACAAGCCAAGGAGACATAATGCCTCTAAGAGATTTTCTGAGCAAGCCAGACAAAGGCTTTAAGAGCAAACAGGCAGACTAAGCTAATGCATACACACAGGGTCACAAGAATCACAATATTCATTATTTTATGCAGCGTCATTGCCACGTTGGCACTAAGCAGCTGCATACAAACAAGAATCGAGGATCCTGTGGAAGCAAACAAGGTATTGTTAGAGGAACGTTTAAAGATTGATAAAGAGACTGCAATAGCGACGTCAAATATTTTTGCAAGGTACGGTATTGGCAGGATAACTAGCCTAGAAATTGAACTTGAAACTGAAAACCAATACGACTTTATAATAAAGGATGATAATGAAAAGACATATTTTGTCTCTATGAGCAAATGGGACGGCACGGTACGTATTCTTGAAAATGATCGCAACGGCAAGATGATATACGGCATCATTAACGCAATCCCACCAGAAATTGTCGAGGAATACGCAAAGGCAGTTGAAGAAGCCGAGAAAAGAAGACAAGCTGCCAAAGACGCAAGAAATAATGCTAACACTCTAGAGCAAGACAGCTCAGCTGCTGCAAGTACTAATGCAGACAATTCTGTGGCTACAGAAAATACATCTGCCAGCGAATTTGATACCGCAAATGCCAACGATGGCGCAGACGCAAATACTAACAAAGACTGATACCAACAAACATACTTAACAGCAGGTATGCTTGGCAATTCTCAACATAAAAAAATGCTTAAAGGAGAAAATACACAATGCCAGACCTAATAGTTTCAGATGAAGAGTTTAGTGAATATATTCAGTTGATGATTGCTTTTGCAGTTGCTGCAGAAGCCTCCATCTCGCGGTATTTAGCAACCATGCAAGACGTGACTGCTACGGCTGTAAAAGGAGGAATTGTAAGTGAGCGTCTGCAAGTATTTACCCAAGGTTTACAAGCAGCAACTTATCAATCGCTAGACTCGGCATCTCTTTTGATAGCCGCAAGACTAAGAGCTTTTCTAAGTGACATTAACGAGAAGGACAGATACCTTTACTAGTAAGGCGTACGTTTTGATAGCACAAGTAAGATACTGACACAAGCCAAAGAGACACTATGACTCTAAGAGATTTTTCCTGAGTAAGCCAGACAAAGGCTTTAAGAGCAAACAGGCAGACTAAGCTAATGTATACACACAGGGTCACGAGAATCATAATATCCATTATTTTATACAGCGTCATTGTTACGTTGGCACTAAGCAGCTGCATACAAACAAGAATCGAGGATCCCGTGGAAGCAAACAAGGTATTGTTAGAGGAACGCTTAAAGATTGACAGTTACACAGCGAGTGACGCTGCCTATATCTTTAATAAGTACGGTATTGGCAGGATAACTGACATGAAGATTGAATCTGAGAACAAGGACAATATCTTTTTCGTTGTAACCGATGAAAGCAACGATGTATATTATATTGCATTCAATAAGTGGAGTGGACTTTCAAGAATTCACGAAAATGACCGCTACGGCAAGATGATATACGGGGCCATTAACGTAATGCCACTGGAAATATTCGAGGAAAATGCAAAGGTAGCCGAAGAAGCCGAGAAAAGAAGTCAAGCTGCCAAAGACGCAAGAAATAACACGAGCACGTCTGAACAAGATACCTCAATTGCCGGCAATGTAGATGTTGACGACAGCGCGACCGACGGAAATTAACCGGCGGTATATTTACCTGCCCAGATAAAGCGTTACAGCAAAGTAACCTCCTGTCATTTATCCACAAAAAAATCTATCAATACTGTTATAGTATGTATAGTGTTTTAACCTTGGTGTGTGTCTGAGAACTAAGCGAGCTTTTGCCGTTGACGCCAACATTAATGCAAATATAAG
This sequence comes from Coriobacteriales bacterium, assembly GCA_031256715.1. Classification (GTDB taxonomy): domain Bacteria; phylum Actinomycetota; class Coriobacteriia; order Coriobacteriales; family UBA8131; genus JAIRQA01. The sequence continues at coordinate 1,962 of JAIRQA010000089.1, forward strand.
AGCTTACGTTAATGTTAGCGCCAGACGCAGTGAAGGAGGAAACAGCATGGATTTTGATATTACAACAAGCTTTGTAATGAGACGGGCACAAGCAGAATTGTTAAACCTGGGAGGTAAAATTCTGCGTCCTGAGCATGTGTTGCTAGGTTTGCTAAAATATGCGTTTGCAACTGCAGATGATGTTGCGCCAACGTCATGTTGCAAACAGCAGATTGATTATAACATCAAAGCGGTGCAAAAGATGCTTTTAGATGTGGGAATAGTCTCTGATGCATCTAGCGATATGTTGCGCGTTTATATAGTTGCTGGTGATCGAGTTGCTGGCGATCGAATTGCTGACGATCGAATTGCTGGCGATCGAATTGCTGACGATCGAGCAGCGGGTAAAATTACAACCGACACTAAAATTGATGATAATCTAATAGATGACAATCTAATAGACGCTAGTAAAAACAGCGTCGATAACCAAGCAAACAATGAACTTAGCCTTATCGCCAAGCAACCATTTGTGCATTCTGCTGAACTAACAGAAAAGCATCCAGAAGGGTACACAGACAATCAAGCGCTATCAGAGCAAGATCAAGCGAAAAGCATACCGGTCACAGAAAAATATATCAGGATGACTTTTAGTGAAGAAATGAACAGGATTACGGTTGTGGCAGAGAGAAAGGCCGACGGTGAACTGTCAAATGTTATTTGGGCGTCCCATTACCTAGAGGCATTGTTGCAGGAACCAACTACAATAATCAGGCGATTTCTTAAAGATTGTATGAGCAATGCTGCCAAAAACCTTGATACAGTATCGCTTTCTATCTTGCTTAGGAAGGTTGTAGACTGGCCAGATCCTGATATTGAAAGTGCTCGTTGCGTTATGATGCTGTTAGAGGCAGGTGCAGACCCAAACTTTGCAAGAGATGATAAACATTTTCAAACGCGTCGCTCTTCTGGCGCGGCTGACACTTTATATGAAGCAATACGAAACAGGGTGTTATTTTGGCTGTCGAAATCTTCTTTGCATGTAGATGAAAATCTCATTCGTATTTGGCTTATGTTTATTGCTTACGGCGGTCGGGGCTCTGACGATGGCTATCTACATCTAACACTAAAGGATGGTAGGTCGCTAGAGTCATTGTGTGAGTGCCTTGAATTTAGCTTTACAAAGGACTATGACCCCAACTTCTATCTAGGTACCTTACATATATATGACGAGAAGGGCGCAGAGATTGCGACATACGATGAGGCGGGAGGTGCAACTAGCATGCTGGCTAATGTGCTTTCCGGCAATGACGAATTTTGCGCACACTTAAAAGAATGGAGGAATGACGCAGCACAAACATTGCGCTTGATGCTTACTGATGCTCAAAATGGCATGCCACCTCAATCCTCGTTGGCGGCTGTGCATACACCATCGCAAGAGATTGTTGACTCTTGGGAAGCCAGAAAGGATCTTTATTGGGATGATGTTTCGCGCCAGCCTATTTACAAAAACTACATACAGGTATATCCCGAGCTTGAATCGCTTGACGAGGTTGGCGTTTATTGCTTGCTGTATTCAGCGCAATCGGGACATAACGAATCGCAGTTAGCGGCACTGGGATATAATGAGTCAAAACCAGCGTCACTGGGACATGACGAATTACAGCTAGCAGAGAAGCAGGCACTTCTCGACATATTTATTTTAGGTACTTCTTATGGCAAGCTAATAGACTTGCGAACTGTGTCTGCTGCTGTTAACTTGGCAGTTAATGTTGCGGCACAAAAGTTAATGTCGCAAGTTAGAGAACTTTACACACGCTTTTGTTTGGACTTTAATAGAGATTGGCCGCTGGTTGTAAAGTTGGCATTGCGTACCTGCGATGGCGACACTGTTTTTGCTTTGGAGTTTCCGCCGCTAGATTCGCTGCGGCATTTTTCGGGCGATCCTGCAGGGTGGAAGTTTGAGGAATGGTTAATGGCGATGCGCCAGACAGACATGTACAAAGAAAACGACGAAGGCGCGTATCGTCCGTATGAGACTATTAGAGATATTAACGAGACAGGCTTCTTCTCTCGCAGAAGAAGCGTTTTTGGTACTAATGACGAGGAGCGAGCGGAGTTTTTCAGGCTTCAGATTAATGAAGCTCTGCAGCTTGATTGTGTCTAGTTGTGCGTGGTATTCGCCAGTGCGAAGAACCTGCAGAAAACCATTGCAGCGCGGAGACACTACAGAAAGACACAGTAGTATCACCAGCGCACAGTCGCTACAGATATGAGCTAGCAAGCTATTATACTAGCATTAAGCAAAGGAGATTAAAATGAAAAGCATGATAGTGGGATCGGCAACTTCTACATCTACATCAACGGCAACATCAACATTAACATCGACGGCAACTTCTAAATCTACATCAACGGCAACTTCAAACACCCAAACCACGCCAAAGCATGGCACACCGCTTAAGCAGAGCACGACGCCACAGCAGAGCACGACGCCACAGCAGCGCACGACGCTTAAGCAGAGCGCACCGTTTAAGCAAAACACACAACCAAAGCATGGCACGACGCCACAGCAGAGCACGACGCCAAAGCAGCGCACATCAAAATTAATTGCTGTTTCTTTGGTTTTGGCTCTGCTACTTTCTGGATGCACAAATCAATCTGCGCAAGATGAATCAAATGCAGAGCAAGCGAATTCATCGTCAACAGCCGAAAACCAAAACCAAACCAATAACCAAAAACCCGCAGACTCTAAGGACACAAAAACTGTTAATGGGGCAAAAGAGTCAGCCGCAGCTAACTATCTTGAGAACCAGCTTAAAGAATACGACAACGCCCTTTACGTCTTTAAAGACTTCGACGATGGCGCTAATTATTATACCCAGAAAGCTTGGGCAGGAAGTAACAATATAAACATTCCGGCAATGCATGAGGATGTTCAAGGCTACAAGGGTGTGTCTGGTATTGCTTGTGAGCTAGACTTAAATAATCACAGCTGGGGCGGATACATGTTTGTTAATGGCATTTTGCGCAAAGGCGAGACAGTACCAGTTATAGATTTTGGCGAGAATGACGCAAGGCTAGACCTTAGCGGTGCCACCACGCTGACCTTTTATGCCAAGGGCGAACTGGGCAACGAGTATGTCGATTTTTTCATTGGCGGTCTTGGTGCCGATTTTGACAAAGGCTACTTTGCGCCATACTTAGACAGCGACAGGAGGTCTATTAATGACGTTGCGCTTACAAAAGAATGGCAGCGCTACGAGATTCCCTTAGAAAATGCCGACATGTCCGAAATTGCTTGTGGCTTTGGATGGTCTGCAAACAGGAAAGGGAACCCAGATAATCAGAAAGTACGTTTCTATCTTGACGAGATTCGCTATGAATTTAAAGCAGATACCAAAAGCGCTCCGGCTGAAGCAGACAGAATAGTCAGTAGCCAAGCGCCAATGTTCTTGCAAAGTTACGCCAGCGCTGATCTAAGCAGCGACGACTCGGTTATTAACAACTTTGCCTACCTTTACGACCAAAGTATTACGGCAATGGCACTTTCTTATGCCGGGAAACACGAGCGTGCTCGCCAAATTGCCGATGCCATCGTTTATGCTCAGAACCACGATCGCTATTATACAGATGGCAGACTAAGAAATGCCTATGCAGCAGGTAATCCCAAGAGTTTTCCGGGTTGGTTTTCTAACCGCGAAGAAGAGTTTGCGCGCCTGCCAGGCTTTTATGACATCGAAGATGGCATGTGGTATGAGGACGCATACTCTATATCTGCTGGTGCAACAGGAAATTACGCCTGGGCGATACTTGCGCTTTGCGAGGTATACGACAACGCTCCTAATCGCAGCGACTACCTTACCGCCGCCAAGCGACTTGCCGATTACATTCTTACACTAAAAGGTGCAAACGATGGCTTCCTTGGTGGTTATGACGGTTGGGAGGGTAGCGAAGTGCCGGCGACGTACCTCTCAACAGAACATAACACAGACTTAATCACGGCGTTTGGCAGGCTTTACAAACTTACAGGCGAGCAAAAATATGCCAGTGCGCAATTAAGTGCAAAGAAGTTCGTTTTATCTATGTATGACGTTAAGGAAGGTTGCTTTTACACAGGCACTATGGCAGATGGCGTTACGCCAAATAAAGAAGTAGTACCACTTGATTGCCAAACTTGGACAATAATGGCGCTAGGCGACGAGTTTGCCGATGCCGAAAAGGTCTTAAACTATGTTGAGAAGAACATGGCGCTTGACAACGGCTACGACTTTAACACAGACAAAGATGGCGTTTGGTTTGAGGGTACAGCTCAGGCGGCTTTGGCGTATCTGACACTTGGCGACGAGGCACAGTATAAAAAAATTCTGGATGCACTTAACAAAAGTAGTGGCAGAGACGGAAGCATCACGGCTGCCGATCGTGATGGCGTGAGTACCGGCTTTATGGTTAGTGGCTCAGACATGCCTTGGAATTATGGCAAGCGCACCCACATCGGCGCCACAGCTTGGCTGGCATTTGCGCAGCTAGGTGTGAATCCTTTGGCGTACTAGCTGTTGCTATAGCCTAAGGAGGTCGCATCATTAATAATAGCTGAATTAAGCTGGTAAAAGTTGAATTAAGCTGCCGATTTATAGCGCTTGGGCTTCATGGCGCTGATTGTAGCCTGCACATCAATTAACAATATTAATTGGTCGGTTGCCCTTAGCGACGCGAGCGATGTTTTGCCAAATAATTTTATGAGCACGCAAAAAAGTTCCACTGGTAATGCCGCCAATGTGAGCAGAATAAATGACACGCTTTGCAATGTCTGGCTCTAATGCTAGCATGCTATTATCCAGTAGCACTGGCTCCGGATAAAGCGTGTCTAAGCCTGCCCGCGAGACCTGTCCAGAGCGCAAGGCGTTACAAAGCGCGTCTTGGTTAACAACTTCGCCTCTAGCGGTGTTAATTAAAATGACACCTGGCTTGCATTGCGCTAAAAAGGCCTCGTTCACCATCATCTTGGTAGACTCGCTTACAGGAACATGCAAGCTAACAATATCGCTCGTAGACAAAAGCTCTGGCAAAGGCTCATAGCTTGCGCCAAGCCTTTCTTCCTGCTCACAAGATAAAGGCGAGCGCTTGTGATAGCTCGTTTTGCAACCCCAGCTAGCAAGGCGAAGCATGGTTGCCTGAGCAATGTCGCCTGCGCCAATGAAGCCAATTTTGCAGTCACCTAGCTCTGTTATGCCCTCAACCATCATGCGTTCCTTAGTTTGAATCTGCTCTCCGCGCCGTACAGCTGTATCGCCAATAACCAAGTCGCGCAAACAAGCCAACATCAGTGCAATGGTTTGTTCGGCTACCGCTCCCGCGTTTACACCCTTGCAATTACATACGTCTACGCCGCCAGGAAGCATTGTGGTTTGCGCACGTGCCGCCACAAGGTCAATTGCGTTATAAGCCACACCCTCTGAATGAATCATCTTTAGTTTGGGCAAAGCGTTAATTAGCTTGGCACTAACCGTGCTAATCGCATCGGCAATAATGACTTCTGCATCTGGGGCAATGTTCAGAAGTGCCTCATCGCTGCTGCCACGTGGCATAATAATATGCTCGCATGCTTTTATACTAGCAAATTCTGGTAGGCTTAAGTCGGGGCGATATCTTTCATGCCTTTTGCTGTCACCAATAATTAATACTTGCATCTTTTTAAGGCCTCGTCTCCTCTTATCATGCTACCAAGCTGGTTTACCAGTCGCGATTAGGCTGTCTAAATCCATAAAGGCATTGCTTAGGGACTCTGTATGATACATCTCATACATATTGTATACAAAGTCTGTAAGGCCTCTATTGCCTAAAGCTTGCAACACCTCAAATGCCGACTGACCGCACCAAAATCTAAAGCACGAGCGGAAGTTAATACTTCAGGGGATCTGACTATTAAATTGCTTCCGTGGTATAACCTCAAGAGCTTTGCTCCTTAATTTGGCTGAAACCTATGACACAAGGTGGTGTGCACAGCCAATTTTTACTGGAACATACCGTCTATTGATTCTATCACAAAACAAGAGGATCGCTATAGAAGTTTATTGTTATAGAAGTTACGCCGGTAGCATTTTAAACAAGAATCTCAAACGCAGAACAGAAAGCAGAAAGCCAGACGAAATTAATCCGCTCAACTAAAGAAAACAAGATGTAAACAAATTTAACATGCTGTGTAAATATTTTTCACATTGGTCTACAATTGTTTTATAGAAACTTAGGAGGTAGCATGGTCACGAAAGTCAGTATAGCTCAGTCCCGTTTGGCGTGCGGGTACTCACAACAGCAGGTGGCCAGCGCAATTGGCGTCAGCCGCCCTACGTATGCAAGCATCGAAACAGGAAAAAAGGAGCTTACAATTAGTCAGGCAAAGAAGCTATCTTGCACGTTGGGAATAGATATAGATGATTTGTTTGAGCTTAATAGTGGTGCTGCAATATTTTATGACGACATCAAAGTATCAAAGAAGTACAAGCAAATGATACTTAACACAATTAAATATGGGGCAGATGATGACGGCAGAATTACCAAGACCAAGCTGGCAAAACTTCTATATCTCGCAGATTTCATATATTATTATCAGAATTTAGTACCGATATCCGGAGTAACATACCATAAGTTACCACGCGGGCCTGTTGCATATACATATTTTCGCGATCTTGATGATTTAGAGGAGTGCGGCGTTATTGCTCGTGAGTCAAAGGGCAAGGCAATTCTTTTTTTACTTGTAGAGAAGGAAGTGCCATCCGATGCGCTGTCACCGTCTGAGCTTGACTTAATAGAGAAGAATTGCGTTTCGTGGCGCGGCAGACCTACCGCAGATATAGTTAACTTCACACACTCACAGTTGCCATGGCAGATTTGTAGAGACAACGAAGCGATTCCTTATGGGCTAATTACTCAAGAGGATCCGGAGCGCGTATATGGTCCTGTCCAATTATAGCGTTCAGGTTGAAGCTTTTGCGGAAAGACACTATATTAAGAAGTTTCAGAAACAATATAAGGGCAGATGGCTTGCAACAAAGCAGAACATAATAACTGTTTGCGAGCGCATAGACAACATGCTCAACTATGGACGCGCAGACATAATCCTTGCCACAAAGTGGCAGAAGCTTGTCAAGCTGGATTTTTCTATTGCGGGAACATGTATTTCTCCTAAGGCATCAGGAAATAGGTGTATCCTTTTTGTTGATGAGGAAACAAGAGATGTGCGAATTTTACTTGTCTATAGTAAAAACGAGATTTGCCAGCCAAACGAGACGCAGAAGTGGAAAGACATTGTTCGTAAGGAATATGCAGACATAGCAAAAATTTTTAGAATGTAGCAAGACTATTGCGAAGTGAGCCTACTGGGTGGTTGTTAGTACAGAGCGAAATGGGATAATAAACGCACGAAAGTTAGACTGCTTAATAACCTATTTGTGTTGTCAATGGACACCAGAATGGAGAGAAAAAAATGAGTAACGAGAAAACAAAAAGTAAAGAACTAGATGACAATGGTGCAATTTCACAAGTTATGTCTGAACATGACGTATGCGCACGCGCATGCACTGTGCATGAGGCACCAGCATCAGCAACAAAGCATGAGCCGCTCGTACATGTCACGCGTGACGTAAAAGTGTCTGCTCACGGCACGTGTGATGTAAGTGCCCCCGCAAATAGTGCCCCCGCACAAAGTACAGACAAAACAGACTTCGATGCGCAGGCCTGGCTAAATAAGGCTGCGCTCTTTGAGATTTTAGCCATGAGCTGGCAACTGCCAAAACAAGAACTGGCACAGGTGCTTGCAAGCGGCGAGTACGGCGAGGCAATGCAGGAGCTTGCGGAGCTTAATGGCCTGTGCGAATCAGGCTCTTTAACAGCCCAATCAACAATATTTGCCAATTTGCAGGCATACAAAAATTCCAACAAAGATGTCACCGAACCACTTTTTCACGAGCTGCGCATCGAATTCACTCGCTTGTTAGTTGGCGCTCCCGAGCCAGTTGTCTCTCCATTCGCTGGTGTCTGGTGGGCCAATGAAGCAGGCGTTCAACCACTTCTTTTTGTAAATAAGGAGTCTATGGCTGTAGAGCGCTTCATGCGTTCGTGCGGCATTGGGCAGGCAGAAGGCAAAAATGAGCCGCTAGATCATATAGGCACAGAGCTTGAGTTCTTGCAGTATCTTTGTCTGCTGCGCGCAAATGCGGTGCAGCATCCCGAGGGTATAACGCCGCCCCAAAATGCCTACGAAGATTTCTACCAAGAGCATTTTATTGGCTTTGCGCGTAAGTTTGCAGCTGCCGCGGCAGAAAAAACCAAGCTACCATTTTATAGGTCTTGCGCAGATATATTAATGATGCTGCCAACGGCATGTCTTTAGTATGCTTGTCTTTAGTATGCATGTCTTAAACTAGCGCCGTCTGCCGCCGCTTAGGCAGTGTAGCTGTCTGCGACCGCTCAGCCATCGCAACTTGGTCGCAAATGCCGTCAGCGACCGCTCAGCCATCGCAACATAGTCGCTAATGCCGTCTGCCGCCGCTTAGACCGTCTTAACCGTCTGTGGATAATCTGTGGTTAACCAGGTGTGTCAGAAAGCCGCTTGAATGCTACAATTTGTCAAAGGTCGCATGCCCCATTAATTGTTGAGAAAAGCAAACGCAAGGCACTTCTCGACATTACAAAAAAGCGACAAGAACATATCCGTCATAGTAGGTCCCTAAAGAAAGGTTCAGCGATGACATTAACTTCTAGTGGCACAACACCAGCGTCAACAGCGTCTATGGTTGCCCAGGCAGCCCAAGTAGACACATCGGGCCAAGCGGTTTCGCAGCGCGTCTTTGCTTTTGGTAAGGATGCGCAAGGCAAAAATGTTACCGAGGGAAACAAGGACATGAAGGCCGTGTTAGGTGGCAAAGGCGCCAACCTTGCAGAGATGGCAAGCATTGGTCTGCCCGTGCCTCCGGGCTTCACAATTTCGTGCCAAACCTGTATGGAGTACTATCACAATGGCAACCAATTTCCAGATGGCGCATTGCAAGAGATTCAGAAGTACCGTTTAGATCTAGAACAGCGCATGGGCAAGCGTATTGGCGACTCGCAAGATCCGCTGCTGGTAAGCGTGCGATCTGGCGCTCCGTTCTCGATGCCGGGCATGATGGACACTGTACTTAACCTTGGTTTAAACGATCAATCTATTTTGGGACTTATTAAGCAGACAGACAATCCACGTTTTGCTTGGGATAGCTACCGTCGCTTTATTCAGATGTTTAGCAAGGTAGTCATGGATGTAGACGGCGATCTTTTTGAAAACGCGATTACAGCCAAAAAGCTTGCCAAGGGAGTTAAGGGAGACAACGAGCTTAACGCAGATGATCTTGAGGGATTGGTAGCTGAGTTTAAAGCTATCTTTACTGCAAACGTTAATGCTAGTGCTTATCCGGAACTTGTAGAGAAGGACAGCGGCGCTGTTCAATTCCCGCAAGACCCAGACATTCAGCTTAACTTGGCTATTCGCGCGGTTTTTGGTTCTTGGATGAATGATCGCGCTCAGCTTTATCGTCGCCAGAACAAAATATCTGACGATCTTGGTACGGCAGTAAATGTACAAAGCATGGTGTTTGGTAACAAGGGCGACACAAGTGCTACAGGTGTGGCATTTACGCGTAACCCCGCCAGCGGCGAGAACGAATTTTACGGCGACTATCTGGTAAATGCTCAGGGCGAGGACGTGGTTGCAGGTATTCGTAACACATCGCCAATATCTGAGCTTAAAGATGTTGCTGGCTTGCAAGATGCCGGTCGCGAGTTAGAAGTGGTTTTTAAGACGCTAGAAAATCATTATCGCGATATGTGCGATATAGAATTTACCATCGAGCAAGGCAAACTTTGGATGCTTCAGACTCGCGTAGGTAAACGTACAGCTGCCGCAGCCTTGCACATAGCAATTAATATGGTTGAGGAAGGGCTAATTTCTAAAGAAGAGGCTGTGCTTCGCGTAGACCCGGCACAACTAGATCAGCTATTGCACCCGCAATTTAACAAGGATGCCAACTATGATATTGTTGCCAAAGGTCTTAACGCAAGTCCGGGGGCTGCAGTGGGCGAGGCAGTCTTTTCTGCTGCCGACGCGGTGGCAGTGGCCGAGGCGGGGCGTAAGTGCGTGCTTGTACGTTGGGAGACAAACCCCGATGACCTTGCAGGAATGGTTGCCGCCGAGGGCATACTTACTTCGCACGGTGGCAAAACTTCGCATGCGGCAGTTATCGCCCGCGGCATGGGAACGCCTTGTGTTTGCGGCGCCGAGGCACTAAAGATTAATGCCGAGGCCAAGCAGGCGGTTATCGCGGGTGCTGGTGCGGGTGGTGCTGGTAGCTCCGGTGGCTCTGCAGGGGCGGATGCTGGCGGTACAGGCAACGGTGACGCTGGTGGCGCTGGAACTGATGCAGGTGCGGGTGGCGCTGGAGCCTCTGCCGACATCATTATTCGCGAGGGAGACATCATTTCTATAGATGGCACAACCGGAATCGTCGTACTTGGCGCTGTTGAGCTGGTGATGCCAGAGTTGTCAGGTGATTTAGATACTATACTGGCATGGGCAGACGAATTTCGTACTTTGGGTGTTCGCGCCAATGCCGATAACCCCGAGGATGCCCAGCTCTCACGCGATTTTGGTGCCGCAGGCATTGGCCTTTGTCGCACAGAACATATGTTCTTGGGCGAGCGTAAGGGCATCATTCAAAGCTTTATACTTAGCGACGACCCTACTGTGCGCGAACAGGCATTGGCAGATCTTTTAAAGGTACAGACAGATGATTTTTATGGCATGTTTAAAGCCATGGATGGTTTGCCTGTGGTGGTGCGTTTGCTAGATCCTCCACTGCACGAGTTCTTAGATGACCCACGCGCTTTAGAGGTAGAAATCACAAAATTGGAACTTACCGGTGCAAGTGCCGACGATATCGCTGCCAAGAGACGCTTGCTTAGTCGCATAGACTCTATGGCAGAGATGAACCCCATGCTTGGTTTGCGTGGTGTACGTCTTGCCATTCTTAACCCTGAGCTTGCCGCCATGCAGGTACGTGCCATTGCTGCGGCTACAGCACGCTTGCAAAAAGAGGGCTTAAAGCCTGATCCAGAAATTATGATTCCCTTGGTAAGCGTGGTGTCAGAGCTGGCAGCCTTGCGTTCAGAGTGCGAGGCCGTTGTCGCTGCTGTTGCGGCTGAAGAGGGCGTGGCGCTTAACATTCCCATTGGCACAATGATTGAACTTCCTCGCGCTGCTGTGACTGCCGACGAAATTGCCAAGCATGCCAACTTCTTCTCTTTTGGCACCAATGATCTTACGCAAACGACATTTGGTTTCTCGCGCGATGATGTCGAGAGCAAGTTTATTCCTCGTTATCTTGAGCGTAAGCTAATACCATGCAATCCTTTTGAAACCGTAGACGAGGGCGTTGCCAAGCTGGTAGATATGGCTTGCAAGTTGGGTCGCAGCGTTAATCAGGACATATCATTAGGTGTATGTGGAGAACACGGCGGCGATCCCGACTCTGTTAAGCGTTTCCACCAGATAGGTTTAGACTATGTTAGCTGCTCGCCATACCGTGTGCCCTTGGCGCGTTTGGCGGCAGGACAGGCGGCACTTGCAGAAAAGTTTTTGGTGTCTGATAACAGATAAGAGCCTGCGGGTCGCTTGTTGGGGCGGGCGTTTACAAAAGCGCGCTTAATGCTGTTAAGATCGTGGGGGCGACCTGCGGTCGCCCGCCTTTTGAAGAGTACATGGGGGCGGATATTACCGTCCGCCTCACGAGAGTTCGTAGGGGCGACCTTCGGTCGCCCGCCTCACGTAGACCTGTTGGGGCGGCCCTAGGGGGCCCCCCGCACCCCCCCCCATATGAACAAAAATTTTTGTTTAATTTGGGATTTGGTTTTTTTTA
>JAIRQA010000092.1 GCA_031256715.1 Coriobacteriales bacterium
TAAACAAGAAATGCGTGTTGGCGTTATCTCTATGGTTGTTGCCTTGGCAGTCTATGTGTTTACACAAGACCTAGTTTACACTATAGCGGCATCGGTGCTTTTGGCAAGTTTAGACTTTGCACTAATTCAGAAAAGACGTGTAGATTTAAATCAAATTGCCAAAGACTCTGGCTTCGAGGCCGAAAATGAAGAATGGCGCTTTTGGAAGAAAAGTTATTGGGCAGACTTTAAGATACTTAAGCCTAAATTTGGCATTGCCGCTATTTTGGGCGGTCTCTCATTTATCTGCTTAAATATAGGTTCTAATATTAGTTTTGGCAATATAACAGCAGGCATCGCTGAACAAGAGCCGCGCCTAGACGCGCTTTCTGTCATTAACTCTTTAGCTGACATTCCCTCTATTTTATTTGGAGGCGCACCTATTGAAGCTATCATTAGTGGCACAGCTGCTGTACCTTACATCGGCGACATTAATGGTCCTTGGCTAGCTGGTATCTTAATGATGTTGGTCTCTGGTCTTTTGCTCTTGTTAGGTGTCGTTGGTAAACTAGGCAAATATATACCGGCACAATCCATCGCGGGCTTTTTATTTATCATTGGTCTTTGCGTCACACTTGTTCCTGATGCTATGGCAGCTTTTGCAACCGGCACACCGGCAGTTGCAGCCATTGCTTTTGGCATCACAATTCTTACCAATAATGCTTTTTATGGTCTTGCTGCCGGAACACTGGCCTATCAACTACCGGTGCTTATTGGGATGTTCATGCCATTAGCTTCAAGCTAGGAAAAGCTCAACCAATAAATTTGTAATTGCTGTTGCGATTTTTTGCTGTAGTTTTTGCTATAGATTTTGATGCTACTGTTGTTGTTACTGTTGTTGTTACTATTGTTGTTGCTGTTGTTGTTGCGACCCAGACAAGCAAAAACGCAACTTATATACATCCGAAAGGAATATAATGCCATCAGAGACATACTCTATAAAAATAGATGACGAGACAAGCCTTAGCTTACCACTGGTTAGACCAAGTGAGGACTTTGGCATCTACTCATTTGTGCTAATTGGTGAGCGCCGATTAAATGAACGCTGCGCGCTTGCGCTGCAAAAACAAATTACTAGCACTAACATTAGCTATGATTTGCTTTTAACTGCAGAAGCCAAGGCTTTAGGCATGGTTGAACAACTAGCTAGCATGCTAGGATGCGAGCGTTATATTGTAGCCAGAAAATCGCAAAAAGTCTACATGAAGGATGCTGTGAGCATATCTGTTCAATCTATAACTGATGCCAAAGAACAGACGCTTTGTTTAGACGGGAAAGATGCAGATCTACTGCGCGGAAAAAGAGTCTGCTTTGTTGATGATGTCGTATCGCAAGGTGGCACGCTTAATGCTATCTTTCGTTTGGCTGAAGTCATTGGTTTTGAGGTTGTAGTTATCGCTTGTGTTCTTACAGAGGGGGTAGTACGTAAAGAATTTCGTGGTGTCCCACTAGTCGCTTTAGATCATATACCTCTGCCATTTGCATAAAAACGATGCTGCCTCGTTAACAAAATCGCCAACGAGGCAGCATCACAATCAACCGCGTCTTGGTTTAAAACTTTACTACAAACAAAATTATTTGCTGCTGACCTCGTACTCGCCACGGTCGTTTAAGTCTACTAAGACATCTGATCCATCCTCAATTTCACCTGCCACCATGGCGTTGGCAATGATATCAATGATGTTATGTTGTATTAGCCGCTTAAGCGGTCTAGCGCCATAAATGGGATCAAAGCCATCTATGCTTAGTTGCTCAATGGCAGCAGGAGCGATTTCTATGTTGATGTGTCTTGCAGCAAGTCTGTTGCGCACATCTAATAATTGCAAAGCAACAATGGCATCTATGTCTGACATCTCTAAAGAGTCAAAGGTGATAATGTCGTCTATACGATTGATGAATTCAGGGCGAAAAGTCGCTCGCAAGGCCTCATCTATCGCTCGCTCCAACTGTTTGTTATCGTCAATCTCTGGGTGGGCGTCGCCTAATTTTTTCTCGACATCTTTGCTCTTATTTTTGCCATCTTTGTTTGTTAGTCCAACAGAAGAACCGTCCATGCCCAGTCGGTCGCTAATTTCACTCATCATATCATCTACCATATTGTCTATACCGCCACTAGCAGCAACTGTGGCAGCAAGGTCGCCTTTGTCTGAAGAAAGCGAGGCAGCAATAGAGCTAAACCCGCGCTTGCCTGCCTTGCCGCCACGCATATTATAGTCGCGTATGAACTGCGAGCCAACGTTAGATGTCATGATGATAATAGCGTTTTTAAAGCTCACTACCCTGCCTTGCCCATCTGTAAGGCGTCCGTCGTCAAAGACCTGAAGCAAGATATTAAAAACATCGGGATGTGCTTTTTCTATCTCATCTAAAAGAATGACACAGTAAGGTCGACGCCTGACAGCCTCTGTAAGCTGTCCACCTTCGTCGTATCCAACATATCCCGGAGGAGCTCCAATAAGGCGTTGCACAGAGAACTTCTCCATATATTCACTCATGTCTATGCGCACTAAAGCATGCTCGTCGTCGAAAAGAAACTCTGCCAATGTTTTTGCCAATTCGGTTTTGCCAACGCCTGTAGGACCTAAAAACAGGAAGGTACCAATTGGCTTATTGGGGTCGGCCAAGCCTGTTCGTGAACGACGAATCGCTCCCGAGATAGCCGAAACCGCGTTATTTTGTCCCTTAACTCTTTTGTGCAATTCTTCTTCTAAGTTAACTAACTTCTCTAGTTCGCCTTGCATCATTTTAGTAATTGGGATGCCTGTCCATGAACTAACAACAATGGCAATCTCTTCTTCTGTAACCTCTTCCTTAAGCAAGTTACTTTGCTCATCGCGGTTTTCTAGCATTTCGGTTGCCTGTTTTAATTGTTGCTCTAACTCAGGTATCGTGCCATAGCGCAGCTCGCTGGCTTTTTGCAACTCGTTTTCGCGAGTGGCGCGCTCATAATCATTTTGTGCAGTATCTAAATCTGTTTTTAGCTGTTGTACTAGCGTAATAGCATCTTTCTGATTAGCCCATTGTGCCTTAAGGCCATTTAATTGCTCTTGAAGGCCAGACATTTCTTTACGCAAAGTGTCTAGGCGCTCAGCAGATGCTTTATCGTTTTCTTTAAGTAGAGCCTGCTCCTCTATCTGCATCTGAATTAGATGTCGTTCCATCTTGTCTATATCTTCGGGCATAGAATCAATTTCTATGCGCAAACGACTTGCCGCTTCATCCATAAGATCAATTGCCTTGTCTGGCAAAAAGCGGTCGGCAATGTAGCGATTGGAAAGCTCTGCCGCAGCCACAATGGCAGCGTCGGTGATACGCACGCCATGATGAATCTCGTACTTCTCCTTTAAGCCACGCAGTATAGATATCGTATCTTCTACGCTTGGCTCGCCCACGTACACTGGCTGAAAGCGACGCTCTAAAGCTGAGTCTTTCTCGATATATTTACGATACTCATCTAGTGTCGTTGCGCCAATAGCATGTAATTCACCTCTGGCCAAGGCAGGTTTTAGCATATTGCCGGCATCTAAGGAGCTATCGGAGCCAGACCCGGCACCAACTATGGTATGCAACTCATCTATAAATAGAATAATGCGTCCTTCTGCCTGTTGAACCTCGCGAAGCACAGCCTTAAAACGATCCTCAAACTCACCGCGATATTTGGCACCTGCTAGCATGCTAGCAATATCTAAGACTACTACATCACGATCTTTTAACGATGTTGGCACATCACCGGCAACAATACGCTGTGCCAGACCTTCTACAATTGCAGTCTTGCCTGTCCCTGGCTCGCCTATGAGCACAGGATTGTTCTTCGTGCGACGACTTAAAACCTGTATTGTACGACGGATCTCTTCGTTGCGCCCAATAACAGGATCAAGCTTACCGGCGCGAGCTTGCTCGGTAAGATTTTGCCCATATTGCTCTAAAGCTTCAAATTGCATTTTTGACGTTTGATCTGTAACTCGGCTACTGCCGCGCAAATCATCATAAGCCTGCTCTAAGCGCTCAGGAGTAACACCAGCTAATGTTAATATTTTGCCAGCTGACCCTTTGTCGCCGGCCATTGCGATAAGCAAATGCTCTGTTGTAACAAAGCTATCCTGCATTTTAGAGGCAATCTTTTCGGCATTATTTATTACAGTTAAAAGCTGTTGAGAAGGAACACTCATTGGCTGTCCCTTAACCTTAGGAGCGCTGTCAATCTCGCTGTCTACTTGTGAACCAAGTTGTTCTGGTGAAGCACCAACGCGTTCCAATATGCTCTTGATATTGTTCTCGCGGGCATCTAAGAGCGACTTTAACATATGCACCGGCTCTATAGATGGACTTTCTGCCTCAGATGCAATACCTAATGCCTCCTGAAAAGCCTCTTGCGTACTAACTGCCCATTTATCTGGTCTCATGTTTGTTCTCCTCTCGGGAGCTGGCTTTTATAAAATTGCAGCCACTAAACTTAAATTCCGTCATATTTAGTAATTTCTGTATGTTTCACGTGCACCAACGCAGTTATCTGCTGTCGTATTTCATACTCATGCAACCTTTCGCTTAGACGCGTGACTTTGCGCTCTAGTTTTACTATACGCTCATCGCGTTCTTGGACTCGGTTCATAAGATCTATGATGCGAATTACGCCAGCAAGATTAATGCCCTCATCTGTTAATTGGCTTATAAGCTCAAGCTGCTCGATATCTGCCTGTGAGTATAAACGTGTGTTGCCTTGCGAACGCTGAGGGTTAACAAGACCCTTAGATTCGTAGACGCGCAAGGTCTGCGGATGCATGCCCGCTAAGTCTGCCGCAACACTAATCATGTATAGCGGTCTATTGCGATCGTTTAAAGACATGCTACTTCTCACCGCCTTCTAACTTGCCATCTATCTTGGCATCAACTTTGACGTCTGCGCTGACGCCTACATTAACATCTGCATTACTCGCTATGGCGCCATCTAACTTACTGTCTGCATTGCCATCTGCACTGCAACCCGCCTTGCCATCCACACTACGATCTGCCTTGCCATCTAAAGCGCCATCTGAATTACTAATAGCCTCTTTATATGCTTCAAGTGCAGCACGTGCGCGCTGATTAAGTTCTTTAGGAACCACAATATGTGCAGATATTTTTAAATCGCCATACCCTTCGCCTTTAACTTTAGGAGCGCCCTTGCCTTTTATGACGAAAAGCTTACCTTGTTCCGTTCCCGCAGGAATACGCAAGCGAACCTTCGTACCATCAGGTGCGGCTATAGTAACACTAGTGCCAAGCGCGGCATCGGCAATGTCTAAATTCACATTCATAAGCACATTTGAACCTTTGCGGCTATAAAGCTCATGAGGGCGGATTCGCGTCACAACCAAAAGGTCGCCATTTGCGCCGCCACCTGCACCTGTGCCTCCCTTGCCTTTATAGCGAAGCTTGGCGCCATCTGCTGCACCAGCGGGTACTTTAATTTCCATAGTACGAGTGTTGCCATCTCTAGAGCGAATAGTAATTTTTTTGGCTGTTCCGCGAAAAGCATCTTCAAAACTTAGATCTAGCTCTACTTTAAGGTCTGATCCTTTTACTTTGCGTTCAGGCATTTTCCAATTGGTACCAAAAGCGCCCTCGCCATTAGCAATTCGCGAGAAAATATCGCTCCAACCACCCATGCCGTCATTAAAATCTACTGTTTGCCAGCTTCCTTGGCCAAATCCACCGCTACCACCTGTTTGTCCTGCCCGTGCAGCTGCTTGCGCGGCCGCTGCCCAAAATGGGTTGTTATAGGCGCCTTGCGCTCCCCCATAGCCAGAGACATTAGTGCCATAGCGCAAGAAGGTATCATACTGTTCACGCTTTTTTTGATCGCTAAGCGTGTCGTAAGCTTCGCTTACCCTCTTAAACTCTTCTTCATTGCCACCGGCATCTGGGTGGTGTTTACGCGCCAGCTTCTTAAAGGCTTTCTTTATCTCGTCGGTGGAAGCAGATTGCTTTATGCCGAGTATTTCATAGTAGTTTGTAGACTTAGTTGTCATTGCGCCTCTCACCTTCAAGATGTAATGCGAAACTTTAAATGCTCATTCGCACGGTGCCTACTTAGAGACTACCACCATTGCCGGACGCAAAACTCGTCCCGCCATCAAATAGCCCGTCTGGTAAACTTCAACAACAGTATCATGGTCTAAGCCATTACCATCAACAGTTCCAACCGCGCTATGCAAGTTGGCATCAAATGGCTGACCTTTGGGGTCAATCACTTCAAGCCCTTCTTTGCCTAAGATATCATTAAGCTTGCTGCTAACTGCTTTTATGCCTGCTAGCATGCTATCAGAATCACTAGCTATTATACTATCACTTGCAGTTTCTGACGTTATCTCTGCGTGCTCTATTGCTCGTTTAAGGTCATCGACCACTGGCAACAACCGCTCAACAAGGTTTTGTGTTGCTCTATTGCGCTCATCGGCGCGTTCTGCCGCGGTGCGTTTACGAAAATTGTCCCATTCTGCCTGAAGACGTAAGTAGCGATCCCGCAATTCATCTGCCTTTGCTAATGCGTCTACAAGCTGCTCGTGTTCGTTTGATATGCTGTCATTACTGCTCGTTTTATCTTGTTCAGAAGCGCAATCGTCGTCTGCGCTTGCGCCGTTACTAGCACCATCGCTTGCGCCGTTACTAACACCATCGCTTGCACCTACACTTGCGCCGTTACTAGCACCATCGCTTGCACCTGCGCTTGCGCCGTTACCAGCGCCAGCTTTAACACCATCGTTTACACCGTCACAAGCACCTTCACAAAAATCTGCACTAACAACATCAGTGGCACCGCCACAGATTTCATCGGCCGCTGCCGCAAAAAAATCGACATCATCAGCGGCGCGTTTTGTTCTATCTACGATCGCATCTGCAGGATGCATGGCGCCTGCTTTTTGTGCATGGGGGGCAGAAGCCCCCCTTACACCACGGCTGACATTTCCCTTACTAGCAGTCATCTTTACTTATCCTCATTGTCGTCTAAAACTTCATAGTCTGCCTCTATGACATCGTCACTATTTGCAGCGCTGCCAGAATTGCTGCCTGTACCAGCGCCTGCCTTGTTCATTATATCCTCCATTGGATTGCCACCGGCAGCACCATCGGCACCGCTGTCTTTATAAACAATCTCTGCCAGCTTATAGCCAGCCGACTGCAAAGTCTCGGTTTTGGATTTAATAGCATCAATATCTGTGCCCTCAAGCGCTTTCTTTAAATCATCTATGGCAGCTTGAACTTCAGTCTTCGTCTCGTCAGGTACCTTCTCACCAAGATCTGCAAGCGTCTTTTCTGTAGAATAAACAAGTGAGTCTGCTGTGTTGCGTGTCTCAACTTCGCCTTTGCGCGCTGCGTCTTCTTCAGCATGAGATTCGGCGTCTTTTACCATGCGCTCTACCTCGTCGTCGCTAAGTGCCGTAGAGCCAGAGATTGTAATCTTTTGCTCCTTGCCAGTACCTTTGTCTTTTGCTGAAACATTAACAATGCCATTAGCGTCGATGTCAAATGTCACTTCAATTTGCGGGATTCCGCGTGGTGCTGGCGGGATATCACTTAGCTGGAATTTACCTAATGTTTTGTTGCCCGCTGCCATTTCACGTTCGCCTTGCAGCACGTGAATCTCTACAGAAGTCTGTCCATCTGCCGCAGTAGAATAAATCTCTGTCTTCTTGGTGGGGATAGTGGTGTTACGCTCAATCATGCGAGTCATTACGCCACCCATGGTCTCTACTCCAAGGCTTAATGGTGTCACATCTAAAAGCAAAATGCCCTCAACATCACCAGCAAGAACGCCGCCTTGTATGGCAGCACCTAAAGCCACAACTTCATCAGGATTCACGCTCATGTTAGGGTCTTTACCAGTGAGCTTTTTAACTAATTCCTGCACGGCCGGCATACGAGTAGAACCACCCACCAGTATAACCTCAGCAATGTCGCCCATCTTTAGTCCGGCATCTTTCATGGCAGCTTCTACAGGTTTTTTGCAGCGCTGCAGCAAGTCATCGGTAATCTTTTCAAACTCTGCTCTTGTTAAAGAATAATCAAGATGCTTTGGACCAGATGCATCAGCGGTTATAAATGGTAAATTTATATTAGATTGCTGAGTTGTAGATAGTTCCATCTTTGCTTTCTCGGCTGCTTCTTTTAAGCGCTGCAAAGCCATCTTGTCGGCACGTAAGTCTATGCCATTGTCAGACTGAAACTTATCTGCCAGCCAATTGATGATGCGTTGATCCCAGTCATCGCCGCCTAGGTGGTTGTCGCCATTAGTAGAAAGTACTTCAAAAACACCTTCAGAAAGCTCTAATATCGAGACATCAAAGGTACCGCCGCCAAGGTCAAAGATTAAAATCTTCTCGTCACGTCCAGCCTTATCTAAGCCATATGCCAAGGCAGCCGCGGTAGGTTCGTTAACGATACGCAAGACCTCTAAACCAGCAATCTTGCCCGCATCCTTAGTTGCCTGACGCTGTGAGTCATTAAAGTACGCCGGCACAGTAATCACAGCCTGCGAGATGCTGCCACCGGTGTATTTCTCGGCATCGCTTTTTAACTTCTGAAGCACCATGGCGCTAATTTCTTCAGGAGTGAAATCCTTGCCATCGATATCTACCTCTACACGACCATCCTTGCCATTTTTCACTTTATAAGAAACAGTCTCGCGCTCGCTTGAAGTCTCAGAAAATTTCCTACCAATAAAACGCTTGATTGAACTTATGGTGTTCTCGGGATTTGTAACTGCTTGATTCTTAGCAGCTTTACCTACCACACGTTCGCCATCTTTACGAAAGCCAACAACGCTAGGTGTAGTGCGGTCGCCCTCGGCATTAACAATAATTGTTGGCTCGCCGCCCTCCATGACAGCCATCGCCGAATTTGTGGTACCAAGGTCGATTCCAAGGATCTTTGCCATTTTTTGTCTCCTTCTCTGGTTCTTGGGTATTTACCTCATGCTGTAGTTTTTCATAGTTAAAAGCACAGAAGAAAAACCACACTCTTAAAAGAATAAAATCTAAGTGTGTTTATGTCAAGTTTTATCTGTAACAATGTAACCGATTTGTAATATTTACCTGCCTTAGATTTTTTTTAAAATATGTCGAGAATAACTGACGTTGCTCAAGCACCTACGATTTATTAACAAGATATGGTGATTTTCAGGTGTCAACTTAAGGCACAGACAAAATGATAGTTGAAGGCGTGCACATGACTTCTAGATTAAACCAGGGCACAGACAAAATGGCAGTTGAAGTTTTAGCTGCTGTTAGGTTTAAGTTGTAGAAATAGTAAAGTTAAAGATGCTTTAATCTGTCCCTTCCAGATTAAGCTCTAGCCTTTGGCGCTCAAGTTCTATAACCTCTTTAATCCACTTGCCTTCGCTCATTGCCGCCAAGCTTTCGTTTCCGGCAACAGAGTCTTCAGCGTATGTATCAAATTCAGTCTGCTTACGCATTAATATATCCATCATGCGCAGATCTATAGAATTAACACAGAGCAAACGATGCACAAGCACATCATGCACTTGACCCATTCGATAAGCGCGCGATATGGCCTGTGTTTCTAAGGAAGGCTTAATTTGTGGCTCACAGAAGATAACCACACTTGCAGCTTGAATATTAAGTCCAACGCCACCTGCCTGAACTTGCGCCACTAAAACTGTTCCCGCGGGAGCGGCGCCAAATTCGTCTATAAGCTCTTGCCTCATTTCAGTAGAAACATCACCGGTTATAGGCCCAATTGCGTTTTCGCCAACAAGCTCGCAGACCTTTTGCAGTGTATCGCGAAAAAACGAGAAGACAAGAATTTTTCGTCCGCTCTCTTTGGCTTCCTCACAAATCTCTAACAATCTGGCAGCCTTAGAAGATACACTTAAGTCAACATCCCAAGAAACTCGTCGCATCGCCATGAAGTTTCCATCAGCAACAGCTTTGCGATAGCTTAACATCTCGTTAGTATTTAGCTCTAACCAATCCTCGTTTTCTATAAGATCTGGAAGTTCTACTAAAACATCATCGCGAACACGACGCAGATAGACAGGTGCGAGCTCCATTTTAAACTTCTCTGTGTTAACTAAAGTCTTCATTGTAGATATCTTGCTTGCGATGTCTGGGCGAAGACAGTCTACTAAAAAGCACATCTCGTCTACACGGTTTTCTAATGGCGTACCTGTCATATAAAGAATGCGCTGAGTTCTTTTTGCCGCAACCAATAATGCTTTCGTGCGCTGGGCATCAGGGTTTTTAACAAAGTGTGCCTCATCTACAACAAGGGCACCAAAATCAAATG
Source organism: Coriobacteriales bacterium (assembly GCA_031256715.1). Taxonomy (GTDB): domain Bacteria; phylum Actinomycetota; class Coriobacteriia; order Coriobacteriales; family UBA8131; genus JAIRQA01. Next base: position 10,324 of record JAIRQA010000092.1, read on the forward strand.
TCATTGCATCCGTTAGCCCTATAAGACTTTCATAGTTGGTAATGCCTACGCCACCATATTGCTGCCAATAGGCAAACTCTTCACCCTTATCCCAACCATGAATAATTATAGAAGAGATATCTGTATGTTTTTCTGTCTCGCGCTGCCAATTAACTAGCACACTGGCAGGACAAACCACAAGAAAATGCGTATGCCCACGAGATTTAAGGTCGGCAATGGCCGCAAGTGCCTGAATAGTCTTGCCTAAGCCCATTTCATCACCAAGCAAAACACGTTGCTGCACCAATATATATTTGGTACCAAAATTTTGATAATGACGTAACTCTGTTTGCATATGTCGTAAGTCTAGGGGGTACTTCTCAATATATTCTGCAAGACCTTCAGGCATGCCAACACTAGACTGCTTAGAATGACTTAAACCAAGGGACTCCAGCAAAGTGTAATATTGCACAGGATTTTGCTCGAAGTCTTTATAAGCGTCTGTTACTTTGCGCGCAGCCATATTTTGCCATGTTAAGATGCACTGCTGAGCCTGAATGGCGAAATCACTCGTAATTAGCCATTGTAAGTAAGCGAATGCCTGAGCGGCAGCGCTTTTTGCGGCAGAATTTGCAAACGTCCATTTAAAAGAGCCAGTAGCAGGTGTAACCGCCGAGACATTTACGCTAACGAGGGGCTGAGATGCCAATAGCCCTTGAGCCTGTTTGCAAATACTATTGCCATGACGCAAGTTATAAAGTCCATGCACCAGGCTATCTTGCTCTGCATTGCGCGTTTTGGGATCTATCTTTAACTTTGCTGTAGAACTAACAGCTTTTTGCATCTCATCTACGATTCTTCTGATTTTAATTGCCGTTTGGTGGCCAATTCCATTAATCGCAGAGAGTCTGCCTGCAGGTAGATTGCAAAGCTGTCCGATATTATTAATGCCAGCTTCTTTTAGGGCAGAAATGCGAATCCCTTCTTTATTGGCATTAATGACCTCGACATCTATTTGCGATAACTCATTTTTGGCAACTTTGCTCTGCATTCCAGACGCAGACTGAATTGCAGATCGCACAAGAGCATCATAGCTTGTTGCTATATTATTTAAATTGTTGTATAGCATGCTAGCTTGTTGAGAAACTCTTTTCGCTTCATGCTTGTCTGGGCGAGCTATGTTTGTTGCCATCTTCTCTTTCTTTTTTTTCTTGCTTACTTACTAAATCGTTTACATACTTGCCTTAAGCAAAACTGTGTCACGCGCAGATGCTTTAAGCAAAACTGTCTTAAGCGCAAAAAGAACAGGCGTGTTCAGTTTGACGCGAACATGTTGGTTCCGGTTGTATTGCAAAACAGCTTATGAGAACATCGGCAGTTGCGTCGCGCTCAACTATTTCGCCATTCATCAGACGCTTCTCTACAGTTGCTAGCTCTTCGGGAGTGTTAACATTAACGAAAAGTCCCCCACGTGGATCAATCTTAAGAACATCTTCGGTGCTAAACTCGACCAAACGCGCCTGGTCAAAGAAACTAGTGGCGCGCTTCTCCCCTGCTTCAAGTGCCAAAGCAACCAATGGCAGACATGTTGAGCGACGATAGACAGCATGAAATGGTTCATATCCATGCGAAGTGCGCGGCACAGCAATGTCGGCACATGTTCTATCTAGAGTTTCCATTTCCGTTAAAAGTAAAGGTGCGGACGGGAAAACCATATCGCATGCCACAACAGCCACATACTCATAAGACGCATAATACAGTGCGGTGTATAAGCCATTAAGTGCGCTACGTTTATCTATTGTATCACTAAACATCTTTAGTTTGTCATAAGTTACCTGACTACAAAGAAAATCCAAACTCTTCTGATCGTTGCTAGTAACAATAAGTTCGTCTGCGATGCCGCCAAGGCGCTTTAAGCTGCGACAGAGCAAAGGTTTGCCGCAAAATGGCACCAGAGCCTTTGGTCTGCCCATTCGCTTGGACTCACCGCCAGCCTGAATAACCACCGAAAGTCTATTTCTGTTCTCGCTCACCATAATTAGACAGTATACCACGGAACCATTACTTTTGGCAAAATTGTTGATTTTGGGGCGCTCTAATTGGAGCTACAAAGTTATTCACTGTTCACGCTCCCCTGCGTCATCCTAAGATTGCCGTGGCGGCAATGCTTAAATGTTTTGACACTTCGGTCTGGCGAACTAAAACCTTTAAGCTCTCGCTTCGCTCGTCTCTAGATGACATGAGGGGGGCGTGAATAGAAACCTACAAAGTTTCAGCAGCTAAAAGGCTCCGGCAGTTAAAAGGCTGTGGCCGAAACTTCTGAAACTTCCGAAACTTCCGTAACTTCCGAAACTTCCAAAACTTCGTATAATCACAGCAATGTTTATGACAAGAGCGAAATCAGGGAGCCTAATTCATGCTCGAAGTCTACGCCGTATTTAGGGTCGGTCTGAGCCAAATGTGTACGGCGAATGGCTCCAACGGTAAATTCGCAGGCTATACGAATTGCGTCCTCCAAAGACTTATCATTAAGCAGCCCGGCAAGCAAAGCACTAGAGTAAATGTCGCCGGTGCCATGGTAATAGCCGTCTATGCGATCTGTAAACCAGCTAACAAATTCATTGGCACCGGCATCAAAACCTATAGCGCCAATGCGGCCAGGCTCAAAGGAAACGCCAGTTAATACAACCTTACTTATGTTCTTAGCATTCCCATCAGCACAGCTTCCTAGTGCAGACAATTCTCGTAGTGTTTCGTGTATGTAATCACGATCATAGTCCTCGCCCGGATAAGGCTTCTGAAGCATAAATGTAGCCTCTGTAAGATTAGGAACAATTATGTCAGCTTGTTTACAAAGGTCGCGCATTCCCAAAGCAAATTTTTGGTCGAAGGCAGGATAAAGCTTACCCTGATCAGCCATGGCAGGATCTACCATCACAAGTGTTTGTTCGTCTTTAAACTTAGCAAAAAACTCTTTCATTAACGCCAATTGCTCTTCAGAGCCAAGGTATCCAGTATAAATGGCATCTGTGCTTAATCCTAGCTCTTGCCAATGAGACGCTATGGGGCGCACATCATCTGTAAGATCACGAAAAGTGTAACCAGTGAAACCGCCGGTATGTGTCGAGAGTATGGCCGTAGGCAAAATAGAAGTCTCTATGCCACCGGCGCTTAATATGGGAAGCGCTACAGTAAGTGAACAGCGCCCAACACACGAAATGTCCTGAATTGTAATAACACGTTTTTGCATGCAATGCCTTTCTCTACTTAATAAACCTCAAAATTTCATTATTTCACTCTAACACAAATCCATTTCATGAGCAAACTTATAAGCAAATATGTTTAAAAACTATGTTGAGAAGTTCACTGCTCGTTACCGCCAAAAAGCGAAAACCGCATTAATGTCGCAAGTTATAAAGTGCCAATCACGTAGTGTAAGTCACCGTTTAATTTAAACACAAATTTAAACGCAAAATTAAACGCAAAATTAATCGCTAGGCCGCTAATGATTGCATTTAACAAAATTGACCGGCTTCGCGCAAAGCAGAAATCTCGTCATCTGTTAGATAACGATATTGTCCTTGCGGCAAATCACCAAGTTCTAGAGTTCCAAACGAAATTCGTTTAAGACTAAGCACAGGACGGCCAACGTGCGCAAACATTCGCTTAACTTGACGCTTTCTACCCTCGGTTATCGTAATTGATGCAGTGCTGGTGACTATTGGCAGCTTGCCGGAAAAGTGTGCCATTCGCTCATTGGTGTTTGGTTTCTTTAGTTGCTTAAAGTGACATTGATTCTGAAGCGGGCTGCCGGTCGCTTCTAATAAACACACCTTAGCTGGAGCAGTCATTCCATCATGAAGTAAGACACCTTGTTGTAATCTTTTAATGTCTGCCTTGGTAAGAACGCCATCAACTTTGGCAATATAGGTTTTTTGCACATGATGACGAGGATGCAAAAGCCTGTGCGCAAGTTCTCCATCTGTAGTAAAAAAAAGCAGCCCAACAGTATCAAAATCTAAGCGACCCACAGGAAAAAGACCGGGATGCTTGGCTATAGGCACCAGCTCTTTAATTGTAGGACGACCTTGAGGATCTAGCATAGTAGTAAGATAGCCTGCTGGCTTGTTTAACATCAAGTAAGTATGACCTTGCAAAAAGAGAATCTGAGCACCATCTATGGTTACAACATCGTTTAATGGATCAACTTTAAAACCCAACTCGGTAACAACTTTACCATTAACGGTCACACGTCCAGCGGTCATAAGATCCTCGCTACCGCGGCGCGACGCGGCGCCAGCGCGAGCAAGGAACTTTTGTAATCGTATGGGATATTGTTCAGTCAATCTCGTTTAAACCATCATCGTAGTCTGACGAAAAAGTGTTTTCTCTAACGCGGCTTGCTCCTAACCTAGCGCGTATAAAGTCTTTACTCTCTTCATCTGCAGCAAAGTCCTCTAACGGTGGTAGATCTCTAAGAGATTTAAGCCCGAACTTCTCTAAAAAAGTTCTTGTTGTGGCATAAAGAATGGCATTGCCTTGAGCTGCGTCACGGCCACACTCGCGCACCAATCCCTTTTCTAGTAACGACGAAACAACGCCCTCAGAGTTAACGCCACGAATACTATTTACAACAGCTCTTGTGGCTGGTTGGTGATACGCGATAACAGCTAAAGCCTCCAGAGCAGCCTGACTAAGTGTGCGTGTGTCCCACGAAAGCACATAAGATTCCAATAGCTCATGGTAAGCAGGATGAGTGAAAAGCTTCCAGCCACCTGCCACCTCGCGAAGTTGTATGCCGCGCTCTTCGTCTTCAAAGCGCAGAGACAGCTCGCGCAATGCTTGTTTGATATCAGTTGCCTCGCGCTGCAAGAACTTCTCTAAAGTTTGCACACTAAGAGGCTCATCAGAAACGAAAAGCATTGCCTCTATAGGGCCATAAAGATCGTCTTTTTTAGACGCAACTGCCATAACATTTGTGTCTTCATCATTACTTGCAGTAGCATTGACGTTTATGTCTTCGCCTATACTCGCGGTTGTGTTGATATTTGCATCAACGTCAATGTTCGCTGCTGCGCTGGCGCCTATGACTTCAATTGCGTCATCGTTATCACCGTCATACACGTCTTCGTCAATTTCGGCACTTAGTAATTGTTCGTTTGCATCATTCATTTTGTTATAATCCCTAATCGTTACTAACTATCATTACACTAAAGCGCAATCAAAAAAATCGTTTTTTATATTGCCGGTTATCACTTGGCAAACTGCATAAGTAGCATCAATTAAAATTGCGTCCATTCTTGTCATTAACTCATCTGCGTCTGAATATATTCTTTAAGTACGGCGTCCTGATCTTCTTCATCGATATCTGCCGCAGGCTGCCAATCTTTTTCATCGCGATAAAATAGGTTAATATTACCAAACTCCTCATCTTGAACAATATCAATCATCCCGCGATGATATAGTTCTAACACTGCCAAAAAATTAACAACAACGACAACTGGCTCTTTAGAACCCTCTAAGAGCTGCATGAAACTCAATTCGCGTTGACTCTGAAAGCGTTGAGCAATGCGATCGATACAGGTTTCAAGCGGCATTGGCTTTACAGCAATATGTTCAGATTCTAAAAGAAAAACTTCGCGACGTGATGCGAGGTCGGCACAGATAATTGCAAGACTGTGCAGGGTAACACCTTCTAAGTAGTCTGGCAGAAGATTTAAAAAGCGTTCCTCAAGACCAGCCTCGCGTCCATGCATGCGTGCCTCATTTTCTAGGCGAGAGCCTAACGATGCGGCAACATTTTTAAACTGCTTGTATGCCTCTAAGCGAGCAATGAGAATCTCGCGAGCGTCATCTGGAGAGAGATCGACAAACTCATCGTCGTAGTCTGCCTCTATGTCGCTAGGCAAAAGTGATTGCGCCTTAATTGCAAGCAGCGTAGCAGCAACCACAAGAAAGTCTGAGGCAACATCCATGTCTAGTTCACGCAGCTTAGAGACATAGTCTAAATACTGATCTGCAACCTCGGTAATAGAGATAGAGCCTATGTCTACCTTGCGCTCGCTAACCAAGGCTAATAACAGTTGAAACGGACCTTCAAACGACTCAATTTTTACTTTGTATGACACAACGTTACCATTCTAAAAGTAGTCAATTCGCATTGCCTTGCGAACCTCAGACAATGTAGCATAAGCTACCTCATTTGCTTTTTCTGTTCCCTGTCGCAATATTTCGTAGACAGCATCTG
>JAIRQA010000088.1 GCA_031256715.1 Coriobacteriales bacterium
ATGTTGTGCAGGAAGAGGTTCATCAGGCATTGCCGTTGCACCTTCTGGTCAATCTCCCAGCCACGGAAAGTCTGGAACTTCAGGAACTCACGCTGGTTGCGGTCAAGCTGGCTGCCGAATTCTCGCTCGATGTAGGTCTTGACTGCAAGGAGAAACCCGCCACTGCCGCAGCAAGGGTCTGCCACGGTCTTGCCCGGCTCTGGGCGGACGCAGCGAACCATGGCGTTAATCAAAGCGCGCGGCGTGAAATACTGCCCAGCGCCGCTCTTGGTGTCGGCGGCTATCTTCTCAAGCAAGTCCTCGTAGATGTCGCCCTTGATGTCGGATGACATGGACGACCAGTTCTCCGAATCCACCATGGAGACCACACGCGACAAATGCGCCGGGTCGGGTAGCTTGTTCTGTGCACCGATGAATATCTGCTGAAGCGTTCCTGTCTGCTCGGCGAGCTTCTTTAACACATACTCGTAATGGTCAAACAGCTCCTTGCCACTTTTGGCGAGAAGCGTCTCCCACTTACAATCTTCCGGAATGCCCACATTCCTGTTATAGGGCGGCTTTTCGTACTCGTCCGCCATTTTGATGAAGAGCAGGAACGTGATTTGTTCCAGATAGTCGCTTTTGTTGACGCCGAAGTCTCGTAGGACGGTCGCCATCGACCATATCTTCTGCCCGACATTTGAAGTCTCTGCCATAGGGTTGATTCCTCCTTGTGATTACGCCGCTTTGAGCAGCGCATAGTTCATTTCGTTTAATATGTTCTCGTATTCGTTGCCGAACAGCTTATAAAACCTGCCGCGGCCGCCATGCGCGTCAAAGGGCGTGTAGTCAAGGTCGTCCACCGTGATGCTCATGGATGTGGCGATAAAGTCGCGCACCATGCGCAGCCACTCGGTCTGTGCTTCTGTGAACTGGCCGTGACCAGCATTTTTGGCAAGCATCCAATCGCGGAACCGCAGGTTGACCTCATCGGCAAACAGGCGAAGCTCACCGGTCTGCCCCAGTTGGAAGCGTATGAGCGACACGATGTCCGCCAATTTGTTGACGACACTCTTCTTTTGCACCTTGTCCGGGCGGCGAATGGCATAAGCCATCCAAAGCCGCTCGGTGGTCAAATGGTATGGGGCTGCTTGCATCTTTTCATACATATCTTCAATCATCTTCAGTGTCAGCGGACGGTTACGATAGCTTTGACTATAAATGATTTCCAAGGCGTCGATGCTATTCTTGTTCTCATCAATGAAGCGGGCAAAGGTCTCGATAATCTCGCCCGCCTTCTCGGCATGCTCCGAATCCCAGCCTGAAAAAGTGACTTCATCAAGGTTGATGTTGTCTATCACTTGGTCGTGACTCTTGCGGACGTTCTCAATGTAGTCACGCAGCTTTGGGTTGTTGAAAGGCGCGGCTGCGACAACCGCCATCTGCTCGCTTGTCTCCGCGTATTGCTCATCGGTAACATCATCGGGCTTTGCCACGCCATGCTTTTTCTGAGCGACCTCGGTCACTATATCTTCATCAAAAGCATTTAGTAAAGTCTCGGCTATGCCAATCGGGGATATGACCTGCTCAGAACATGGAACCTCAATGCCGCCCTCAATGGTCGTACCGAGCGCAATGCCCTCATCTTGGCAGAGTTCGGTGAACTTCTCCCGTTCGGCAGTGGTCATCACCTTATCCAGCTTTGACAGACGCCCGGCAAGCGTGGTCAGAGTATCGTCATCGTGCGCTCCCATTGCAACGCTCATCATCAGGTCTTTGAGTGAGACGGTCGGTTTGCGCTCAAGCTGGCGGGATGCCGTTTTCTGCGACTTGGTCACGCCTACGGCATCTACAATGACATATCCGAGCTTGCGCTGCGTAGCCGAAGGCGATACGCGGTGCAGGTTCTCATAATCAAGAGTTCGGGTGGCGCGTCCAAGCATTTGCTCAAAGTAGTTCTTGCTTCGCACGTCACGCATGAAAATCAGGCACTCAATTGGCTTCACGTCCGTGCCGGTGGCAATCATATCAACCGTGACCGCAATCCTCGGATAGAAGTCGTTTCGGAACGAGTTCAGAACAGACTTCGGGTCTTCGGTCGAGGCGTAGGTGATCTTCTTGCAGAACTCGTTGCCCTCGCCGAACTCCTCACGGATGATACCAATGATGTCGTCGGCATGGCTGTCCGTCTTAGCAAATACCAGCGTCTTTGGCACTTCAGTTCTGGTGGGGAACATCTCGGTCATAACCGCGTCCCTGAACGCACGGACGATGCTACGAATCTGCGAGGGGTTGACAACGTCACGGTCAAGCTGTGAGGGCTTGTAGTCCAAATCCTCATCCAACTGCTCCCAGCGCTTGCGGCGTGACAGGCGTTCGCGTTTTTCCACCGTTTGCTTCAGGATAAGAGCACCACTCGTGCCAACCTTAGTTTCAATGACAAATGTCCCGTCGCGCCCGACATTGACGTCATCCAAGACTGCCTGCTCATGCGTATACTCACTGACGATGTTTTGCTTGAAAAAGGCATAAGTCCTGTTATCCGGCGTCGCGGTAAGCCCAATAAGGAAGGCGTCGAAATAATCCAGCACCTGCTGCCAGATGTTGTAGATGGAGCGGTGACACTCGTCGATGATGATGATGTCAAAGAACTCTGGAGGATAGGCGGGGTTGTAAGCAACATCCCTTTCTCCCCCTGTCACCTTTTGCTCGTTTAAGGAAGACTCCTCGACGGATTCGTCAAGTTCCTCGCCGCGCAGGATGGAATACATGCGCTGTATCGTGCTGATGCACACTTTAGTGTCAGCAGGGATGAAACCAGAGTTTAAGCGGCGCACATTATAAAGCTCCGAAAAGAGCCGCCCATCGTCGGAGGGCTTGTAATTCAAGAATTCGCCTTCGGCTTGCTCGCCAAGATTCTTTGTGTCCACAAGGAACAGTATCCGTTTTGCCTTGGCGTGTTTAATCAAGCGGTACACCGAGGTAATCGCCGTGTAGGTCTTGCCCGCGCCAGTGGCCATCTGGATGAGGGCGCGGGGCTTGTTCTCCGCAAGCGACTGTTCAAGATTCAAAATCGCCGTCACTTGGCAATCGCGGAAACCAGTCCTATTGAACTCAGGGAAGGACTTCATGCGGTTGCGTAAAGTGTCCGCTTCTTTCAGCCACTCTGCCAACGTCTCTGGGCGGTGGAATGAGAACACCTCACGAGAGCGGGCTTTCTGGTCGTGGTAGTCGCAGAAGTTGGTCACAGCACCTGTGCTTTCATAAGTAAAGCGAATGTCAGGAATGTCAGGCATATGCTTGAGTCCGCTCTCGGCATACCGTTTGGACTGCTCGGCAACGGTAGACAGCGATACGCCCTTATCCTCAGCCTTGGCTTCCACCACGCCAACGGGAGCGCCATTTACAAACAGCAGATAGTCAACCGGACCCGATTGCGTAGGAAACTCGCGCACAGCGACACCGAGGGACGCAGTACGGTTGAACTGCTTCATGTCCTGCAGGACATAGCCCGACGCTTCGAGCATTTTATCAATGGTAACACGCGCTTTTGCTTCCGGCGTCATATGGCATCCCCTCCCATCTTCTTATAGTCTGAAATTATCGGAAGTTGCGGCTTAAAAAATTTTGAGTTAATCATCTGCCACCACATCGTGAAACATATAGGTTTAGGTGCTTGTCGTGTCATTACTCTTGACCTCCCGATTCTTCAAACAATTCCTTGATATTCAGCAACACGTCGGCCACTTCTTTTTCAACGGTGATTCTCCCGCATTTGGCAAGACTTCTTTTGAGGAGTGGCTTCCCGTTGGGCTGATAAACCACATACTCATTCTGATGTTTTCTTATATAGTCGGATGTTTCGCGAGAAAATTCGCATTTTTGAAGCGTTATCGACAGCGGATTTGTCGTGCCGTACTCCACATATTCGTACCAGTCATTATCCAATTCGCCGTTGATTCGTTTATATGCTTCCGAGAACTTTAAGAAGCAGTTGGCGAGGCTGAATAGGATAACCTGTTCGATGTCCTCCAGTACATCGGAGATGACCACGTTCTTATGCTTGACATCCCAACTGTTGTAGACAGTTTTCTTGTGATTGGGATAGATATAGCTGACCGATTGGTTCTCACGCCAGAACAATGATTCCACCATGATAGAACCGAGTCCGTTGCCTTTCACCCACTGACAAAGCAAAACGGAAAAATATGGTAGACGAGCTTGACTGCCCAATTTCCCTTTATCCTCGTATTTATCCCACTTGAAGACACGGAATAAATCTCCGAGGAACTGCAGGACGTTGTTATACATCTCTTGCGAGTCTTGGCTTAATGCCGGGTACTTCAAACCGTATCGAATGGCAGCATCCAGTCCTTTTGCTTGGTCGACTGAGATGTTGATGTCGTCGTCCGGCTTAACTTCATCGCGGCTGTATCGCTCTTTTATTTTCGCCTCTATGATGTCGGTAAGTTGTAATGCAAACGCTTTTTTCACCCTGCTGTTTCTACTTTTCATGATGTCGCGAAGCAGAATCTGCGAGAACTTGCGTAAGATTTCATACGAAGGCATTTTTAGCTTCTCTGCATCTTTGATTTTTGTCAATTCCGTCAACTCAACATCACCTTCCTCAAGGCAATGCACGATTAGTTCCTTGTTGTGATACGGCAAATTCTACCACTTAATCTTTGTATGTTCTCCGCAAAGTAAATAATGAGACTTCGCGGCAGCATTGGTGCATTTTGCCCGAAACTTTGCATAGTTAACGCTACGCTTAACGAAAACTTTAAGACTTAACGAAACGCGTAGCGATGAGTTTGGAGCAACGCCATTGATTGCATGTATCAAAATCAGTAGTTCAAGGCATCAGTCTTTCTTATCCCAAACATATAACCGTCGGGGTGCCATGGCGGGCGCTTCGCGCCGCCGCCTGCTTACGCAGGCAGGATTTGAGCCTGCAAATCCTGTCACCCCGACCATAAAAGCCTGATGGCAAGTAGGCATCATACATTTTGGGAATATACGTTGTTAGTGCCTGATCTACTCTACAGTCATCTAAGAGCGCAATAAAAGCATGAAGGTATACAAAAATAATGACTCATGAACCATTTTGGAGAAGAAATTTGGAGGCGACGACCGGATTCGAACCGGTGGTAAAGGCTTTGCAGGCCTCTGCCTTACCACTTGGCCACGTCGCCTAAAATCATCAAAAACTACTGAATTTAAAAGCCGACCAGTATTTTGGTTGACTGGTCGGCTCCTTAGGTATTTGGAGCGGACAACGGGACTCGAACCCGCGACCCCAACCTTGGCAAGGTTGTGCTCTACCAACTGAGCCATGTCCGCTTGCGCGAGCTATTATTTTACGTAACTTATAGCAATTGTGCAAGTGGTAATTTTTTCGTTGGTTGTCAACGGCTGTAAGCGGCAAGGTAGCGGCAAGCCAACGGCAGCCAGCCACAGCTAGCGCAAGGTAGCGGCAAGCTAGCGGTTACCGATGGTTAGTCAGATACAAAACTGTGATTAAAAGATAACATGATCTAAATATGTTTAGCAGATGCTGAGGTTAGGAGTGGGTCTATAAGCCGGATTCTGTAGCACACTGTGGCAAATGCCACCATGTGTTGACGGCCATTTATCTAGGTACACTGTCACCAGTGAACTCATGCAGGCAACCCGAACGACGGCTGGGCCAACCGATTTCGTTCCTATTTGCCCTTGCTCCGGATGGGGTTTTCCAAGCCATACGGTTGCCCGTACGCTGGTGCGCTCTTACCGCACCGTTTCAGCTTTTCTCAACAAAATACAACTATGCGTTCTGTTGGGAGTTTTCTTTTCTGTGGCACTTTCCGTCGCGTTACCGCGCCCAGCCGTTAGCTGGCATCCTGCCCTATGGAGTCCGGACTTTCCTCACGTCATCTTATAATGCAAAGAGCTATCAACTTGCATAGTTTGCGATATTCTCTCAAATTTACAAAGCAGTTCAGCTGCTGTACCATTTTAGGAAGAAAGACGCGCGACCGTCCGACCCACTCCAAATTACATTGTACCATAAGTCGCAGATTAGGTTAGAATAGTATCAGCGAATTGCTGCGGTTTGCTAAACCCCGTTTACTTAGACCGCTTACAAAGACCAACGCGAAGGTTTATACAAAGACTACCGCAAAGTTAGATACAAAGACCAACACAAAGGCAGGATAAATGCGCAGAGAAAAAAGATTACAAGAAAACAATTACTTTTTGGTGTTAAAGAAAAAAATACCTTCACTATTAGCAATCGTACTTGCTTTTTTGCTTGCTACTGGTTGCATAACCGGACTTGGCTCTTGTGCTTATATTACGCAATCTACTGATGAGTTTACAACAACGCAGGCAGAGCAAGGTGCGCAGCAGTCACAGGGAGGGCAAGGCACTCAGGGGACAAATTCTGCTGCAAGTGATGTCTATCAGCCAACATCTAGTAGTACTCTTAGCTTCAGTTACGATTTTGATGAACTAGCAATGGAGCTTTTTAAGCATGAGGTTACGCTAGACACGCTAACATTTAATCAGATGATCTCTAACCCTCAGGATTTTGGACTGCAGGCACTAGAGCCTAAGGATGCTACCCTTGGCGAACTTACTTTTGACGCTTATCTTGCCGATGATAACTATTATTTGGCTCTGATAGATAATCTGGATGCTCTGAATGGCAAGAATAGTCTGAGCGCAGATGCCATACCATTAACCGAAGACCAGCAATTAACAGAGCGAATAATACGAGAGGTTATAGCCCAAACTATAGAGGGTGAGTACTATTACTATTATGATGAACCTTTGCTTCCGGATATGGGAATTCAAGCTCAGTTGCCACTCTCACTTATCGAGTACAACTATAGAAGTATCAAGGACATAGATGTTTATATTGCGTTACTAAAAGACACACCACGCTATTTCGAGCAAGTTATAAACTTCGAGCGTCAAAGGGCTGGTAGAGGTCTTTTAATGAGCAAGAGTTGCTATGAAGCTGCTTTAGCAAACATTGAGGAATTCCTAACTCCTGTAGAGCAAAACATGATAGTGCTAGATTTTAACGAGGATCTTGATTCTGGTGTTGGCGTTTTTGCAAGCCTTAATGATGAGCAAAAAGACGATTACCGAAACCAGCTTCTAGATGCTGTGCGTGGTCCGGTTTATGCCGCATATGATGTTTTAGGAAAATATGTTAGTTCTCTTAAATATGAGGCTGCCACTAGCATAACAATATATGATTATGCTAGTGGAACAGATTATTATCGTAGTTCTATGAAATCTATGGGTTTTGCGCAATCGCCTGAAGAGTCTGCCATTCTTTTAGACAAGTATCTGGATATCTTTGTTACTGTAATGATGGATAATCCTTCGTCATTTCTGGATATCCCCGATCTTGACATTTCCACACTTAAGCAGCCTATATCAGCAAAGGATGGCCTTGAATACTTAAAAACTGCAATGCAAGAAAACTTTCCTGACATTGGCAGCATTAACTATACTGTAGATGTAGCGCCAGATGGCCTAACTAATGCGACTACACTTGCCTATTATCGCATTCCGCCTGTAGACGATGCAGATGATAATCGTGTTTTTTATTATCCACAAAACCTCGATTCTGATTTTGACCTAATGACTACATTGGCACATGAGGGTTTTCCTGGTCACATGTATCAAACGAATTACTTCTCGCAAAAAAATCCAGCACCTTTACGCAAATTACTTGGCAGTGTAGCCTACATGGAGGGTTATGCCAACTATGCAGAAAACATCGCTGCGTCTTATCTGGGTCTAAGCTCCAACGATCGCACTGTGCAGATGGCATACACCGATTTCTTGTATGCCCTGCATGCACGTGCAGACATTGGTGTGCATTATCAGGGCTGGGATGTTAGAGACTTAGAACAATATCTTGCGCCTTATGGCTATGAAGATGCGGCATCTTATGTTTATGATACCGTTTTAGACCTCCCTATGCTTTACTTGCCATATGGCTTAGGAACACTCACATTTCTTGACATGCGCGAAGTGGCAGAAACCGAGTTAGGTTTATTTTTTGACGAGAAGGAATTTCACTCTGTGTTGCTTGATGCAGGTCCTGTGTCCCTCACAATTTTAAACGAGCGCGTTGATGCCTGGCGCGAGGGCAAAAAGTAGATGCACGCATGACGCCTGGCGCAATGTTGACTTCCTGCTTGCCTCTAGTGTCGTGGACGACTAGCAAAAAGTAGATGCACGCATGACGCCTGGCGCAAGGGTGCGCAAGGACAGGAAATACGTATCTTTGCATCTTCTGAACTGTTCGAACGCATCACAGCTGACGGTGCGCAAGGGCAGGAAATACGTATCTTTGCATCTTAATGCTTAAGCTTAAGGACACTAGATAGCAAAACGCAAGACGAGATAAATGCCGCTGAGCACAACCGAGAGCAGCATCATTGGGGCTCCAACTTTCATAAAGCCAATGAAGCTAAGCGGGAAGCCTTCGCGGTTGCTTATGCCAGAAAGTACGACATTTGCGCTAGCTCCAATAAGTGTGCCATTACCACCTAGACAGGCTCCTAACGAAAGTCCCCACCACAGCGGTGTTACATCTACGCCGCTGCTTTGCATGGTGAGTAATACCGGAATCATCGTTGCCACAAATGGGATGTTATCTAATATTGCCGACAACAAAGCAGATGCAAGTAGGATTGCAAGTATTGCCAATAGCTCCTGACCACTAGTGGCATTTACTAAGAACTGGGCAAACATATCTATAACACCAGTTTGCACAAGACCGCCAACTACAATAAATAAGCCCACAAAAAAGCCAATTGTAGACCATTCGACGTCATGAACAATCTCTTCGATATCTTGTCTGCCAATAAGCATCATTATCCCAGCTGCACAGATAGCAATGACCGAAGATTCCAGATGTAGCACACCATGCAAACCAAAGGCAATGGCAACGACAATAATCATAATTATACTTTTTATAAAAAGGCTCTTTGACGATACCGCCTCTTTTTCGTCCAGTTCAAGTATCGCCTGCATATCGTCTGGGTCTACTTTCAATTTGCTCTTATAAAGGAAACGAAAGCAAAGTAGAGTGGCAGCTAAAATTACAATAACTATGGGCGCATCTACCAAAAGAAAGTCCATAAAACTTAGATTAGCTTGTGAGCCTATCATAATATTGGGAGGGTCGCCAATAAGAGTGGCAGTGCCGCCGATGTTAGACGCGATAATCTGTGTTACAAAAAATGGTATTGGATTTAGCTTTAACTCGCGGCAAATCATTAAAGTCATAGGTCCAATTAGCAAAACAGTAGTAACATTGTCTAGCAACGCAGAGAGTATCGCGGTAATGATTGCCAAGGCAACCATAATCTTCCATGGGTCGCCTTTTACCATTTTCGCAGCGCGTATGGCAATAAACTCAAAGAGTCCAGAACGCTTAATGACACCAACAAAAAGCATCATACCAATGAGTACACCTAATGTATTAAAGTCTATATGCTCTAAGCAGTCATCAAAAGGCACGATACCTGTAACCATAACAATGGCTGCACCTAATAGTGCAACAAGGCTGCGGTGCAGCTTCTCGGAAACGATAACTGCCATTACGGCAATAAAGATTATTAGTGATGCAATTTGGAGGATATCCACGTAGTTATTTCCTTTGTCTCGTTGTCTGGTAACATCATCTGGCCGCAACGCCTGTTTGCAAAGACTGGCGCAACATCTGGCCGCAACGCCTGTTTGCAAAGACTGGCGCAACATCTGGCCGCAACGCCTGTTTGCAAAGACTGGCGCATCATCTGGCCGCAACGCCTGTTTGCAAAGACTGGCGCAAAATCTGTCGCAACGCCTGGTCGCAAAATCTAACCTCAATGCTAGTAAATATTATTTTACGTTTATTTGCTAGATACTGCCAATCGCGTTTGCCCAATGGTTGCTAATTATTAAGCCCTAAGTTAATAAGTACGGTATAATTTATAGTTTGCTCTATATAAAAATTACTATAAGTTTGCTGAGGAGAACATGGCAAAAAAGAAGAAAGCTAACAGCCCCACACTTTTTGAACAAAATATAAATGCTTGTGAATATGAGGACTTAAGAGAGACTGTAAACGGTGCAAAAGAAGGCACCCTTGCTCACAGGCGCAGTTTTGTAGAAAGCTCTGATGATAACTTTTTTAGCGATGGCTTAGACGATGACTTTTTTTTCGATGACTTTGAAGATGACTTCGAAGATGACTTCGAAGATGACTTCAACGAAAACGATAACTTTGAAGACGGCAAGGGTAACAGCGACGGCAGCGAAGGCAACGAAAACGAATTCGACGACGAAGATGATGTTTACATTAGCGACGACTATTATGATTATCCTAACGAAGATAATGACAGTCTCGTAAGCTCAGTAGTCTATGAACCAAAATCTATTCAGGAACTACTTAATGTCGTTTTAAACTCTAATAGAGTTCAAAGCAAGGGCAGCAGCAAGGGCAGCAGCAAGGGCGCTCACACGAATGCAAGACAACAAGGCATTTTGCAAAAGGGAATGCATACTGCCCAGAAGCGTGAGCGCCAGACAGACTCGGTGGCAAAAGAGCTCATTAAAAAGGTGACAGATGACCGCTTGCGGCAACTGCAAGAAGTTAAGACCGTGCAAGCGCATCTACGCTTAGAGCCAACACTTACCTATGATGCATACGATGGTTTTCAGCTTACATTAAAAGTAGGGGAGAACAAATTTTTTGTTGTGCGTGATTTGTTTGAGTTTCATAATGCAGTTCTAGACAATGAATCGGTTCTCTTTGGCAAGTCTACAAGGCTTTGGTTGCGACGTGAGGCTTTTTTAGAAGAATACAAGCCTTTGCTTGAATTTTTCCTTACGCATTATAGTAACCTCATGAACAACCTAGGCAGCAACTCTTTTTATGGCTACGGCTACTATTATAGAGGCTTCTCCAAAAAAGCCATGAAAATTAAGTTCTCTGTTTTTGATGATTTTTTTGTTGCCATGAATGGCTTAACATTAAACTTTCAGAATGAAAAAGTGAAGCGCAAATTGGTTTGCCTGCAAGACGATCCACAATTGCGCTTGCGCTTGTTTCGCAAGGATGCTGGCGCAGAACTTGTCTGTGAATCCTATCTTTTGGTTTTAAAGGGTATTAATCGCATGCATGTTTGTGACGGCAAGGCATTTATGACTTGTAGTAAAAAATACTACGAGGCATGCTATGAGGTCTTATCATCCTTGGCGGATGGTAATGGGCGGCTGTATTTTCACGAGCAGGATTTGCCTTTGCTTTTTACAACGGTTCTGCCGCAAATTCAATCATTCATAGATGTGATTATAGAGGACGACTTAGAAGCTTTTGCCCCTCCCACATTAGTAACCAGCATCTACTTTGATATCGACGATAGCAATGGCTCTATCATGGCTCGTATGATATTTTCATATGGAGAAGAGAAGCGAGCAGCCTTCATTAACGAATGGAATACACTTGCCGTTGATGATTCAGAAATACAAGTTGATTCCTGCCATGCTATAGACAAGATTGGTGAACAAATAGCAAAGACAATGCTGCGCCGCTATATGGGCGATGCGCTTTTCTCTGCTGATACTATTGAAATGTATGCCGATGACGAAGCTTCTATATACGAATTAGTTACAGAAGGTATCGCAGAGCTGGCAAAAATCGCCGAGCTTTATGTTTCTGACGAGTTTGAACGCATTAAGGTTCGCAAGGCTGCTAATACTAGCATAGGCGTAAAGGTTGATGGCAATTTACTAGCAATTGATTTTTCTATTGAAGATGTAAATTTTGATGAGATTGCCTCTGTTATTGCTGCCTATAGGAAAGCAAAGCATTTCGTACGATTGCGCGACGGTTCATTTTTAACACTAAACGATGGCGCAATTCCCGATTTGGCCTTGTTTGCCGATGAGCTTGATTTAAGCACAGCCCAATTGGCTAATGGACATGCCGAGCTTGATGCCAGCAAGTCTTTGTTCGTAGACGCACTTATCAACAAAAATGGTAAACTGCACTTTAATCGCGATGAATCATTGCGCAAAGTGGTAGATTCTATACAACAAGCTGCATCTGCCAACTATGCTTTGCCCAAGGCACTTCAATCGGTTTTACGTGGATATCAGCAGGCAGGGTATAGATGGTTGCGTACCTTGGTAAGTATGCATTTTGGCGGAATATTGGCAGATGACATGGGGTTAGGAAAGACACTGCAGGTGTTAACGCTGTTGCAGGCTTTAAAAGATGAGAATTTGTTAAATGGGCCTTCGGTTGTAGTTTGTCCAGCTTCGCTTGTGCTTAACTGGGCAATGGAAGCCAAGCATTTTACCCCTGATTTAAAAGTCTTGCCAATGCTTGCCGCAGCAGATAGCCGCAAGAAGCAAATCGCAACTGCGGCTAAATATGGCTATGATATTCTTGTTAGCTCATATGATCAGATGCGCCGCGACATAGATGCATATAAATCACTAGATTTGGGTCTGATTATTTTAGATGAAGCTCAGATGATTAAAAATCAGGCCACGCAAAATGCTAAAGCCGTAAAAAAGCTTACGGGTCAGGCGCGACTTGCACTTACCGGTACTCCCATAGAAAACAATCTTGCCGAGCTTTGGTCAATTTTTGATTTTCTTATGCCTGGATACTTAAGTCACTACACTCATTTTAAGCGCAAGTACGAAAATGCAATAGTAAAATCGGGTGACGAGCAAACAACAGAGAGGCTTCGCATGCTTGTTCGTCCCTTTATTTTGCGCAGATTAAAGTCTAATGTCTTAAGCGAACTACCACCTAAGATTGAAACTCCTATTATTGTTGAGATGAGCCAGACGCAACGCAAGCTTTATTTGGGTATGATGGCGCAGGCAAAAAAAGAGCTCGCCGCAAAGATGGCCGAGGTTACCAATGCGCAAGGTCGTATTGCTGTGTTAGCGGCACTAATGCGTTTGCGTCAGATTTGTTGTGACCCAGCGCTTGTTTATGATGACTATAAAGAGGGCAGTGCTAAGTTAGATGCTTGCATAGAACTTTTGCAAAGCAGTATCGAGTCTGGACATCGCATTTTGCTTTTCTCGCAATTTACATCGATGTTAGATATTCTTCAAGATAAGTTAGCTTCAGAAAAAATTGGCTATTATCGTTTAGATGGTGCTACTCCTAAGCAGTCACGTGCCAAAATGGTTGCAGACTTTAACGCTGGCGATACGCCTGTCTTTTTAATTTCTTTAAAGGCAGGCGGAACTGGGTTAAATCTTACTGGTGCCGACGTTGTTATTCATTATGACCCATGGTGGAACCTAAGCGTGCAAAATCAAGCTACAGACCGTACGCACCGTATTGGACAAACACGAAATGTGCAAGTCTTTAAGCTTATCGCCAAAGATTCCATAGAAGAGCGAATTATGGCTTTGCAGGAGCGTAAGGCCTTACTTGCTGAATCTATTATTCATGAAGGTGGCAATGCCTTTGACAGTATGTCTACTGAAGAGTTGTTAGAATTATTTACAGATGACGAGTAAGCGTTTTGCATTATCCCGTGGCCTCTAAGCAATACAAGTGCTTTAAACCTTTCTTTAATCAGGTTTCCTCTAAAAGAAAACCCCCGGTATCGGGGGTTTAAAGAAATTTTTGGCAGCCCGTACGGGATTCGAACCCGTGATCTCCGCCTTGAGAGGGCGGTGTCCTAAACCGCTAGACGAACGGGCCAGATTACATCGATTTGCCATTTGGTAAAGATTTAAGGAACTCATCTCTTCCATACCTTTGGCTGGGATGGAAGGAGTCGAACCCTCACTGACGGAACCAGAATCCGCTGTCCTACCATTAGACGACATCCCAGTGCCATCAAGCGTATAACAAACGCATGATAATCGACGCTGTTTGGCGCGAATGATTATGTTAACCGCAACGCTTGCTCTCGTCAACTGCATAAACGGCGAAAGGCACTCCTTTTTGTGTCAAACGCGATGTTAAACGTGATCGAAACTTTGCATAGTTAACGCTACGCTTAACGAAAACTTTAAGACTTAACGAAACGCGTAGCGATGAGTTTGAAATGAGCAATTTGACATCCCGCTCACGAACTGTCATTATTCCTCT
>JAIRQA010000113.1 GCA_031256715.1 Coriobacteriales bacterium
CCAGAGCCTGCGTTGGCCTAGGAGTTGGTATCATCTTTCCCTTTGCCGCGTCGTACGCAGTTGATTTGTGTAAGGGTGGCAAAGAGAGCTGGATGCTAGGCATGCGTTCGGTTGTCGGAGCCTGTGCCGGTTTTTTCTTCATGAACGCAGCGGTTGTAATTGCCTCTAATTATTATCCCTATGATTCTACAATCCCAATGGCTCAGCTACAACCTGGCGATGTGCCTTTTCCTGCAGGAGTTTTCGCACTACCTCTGCTTGCCTTCGTCTGCATGATAGTCATGATTGTTAAGCTGCCAAATGAGGGTGTTGTTTATGCTGCAGAAAATGCATCTGCCGATGAGGCTAAGGCAACGAAGCCTGCTTTAGCATCGTTTATCTACGTCGCTATTGCTATAGTATTAGTTGGTGTTGCTGTTGCCATCGTCTATTTTGTTTATCAAGCCGTAAGCAATCTTGGAACATCGGTGCCGGATGAGGGTATATCATTTGCTATGTCTGCTGCAATTGCTATCATCTTTTTAGTATTTGCAATCACATTTATCATAATGATGTTTAAAGTTGCTGCAAACAAAAAATCTAACGAGGGGATTTCCACAAAAATCAAAAGCAATACCTGGGTATTCATCTTGGCAAACATCTTAATAATTGGCTCAACAAACTGTATGATGTCTAATGTGGCGCAAGTAGTGGGCGGTCACATGATTGGTTTGCCCCTGCCAGATAGCATTAAAGAGCTAGGCCCCCAAAATATCCCTAACGTCATGAATTCCTTTACCATCGCCATGCTTATTTCTGGCTTCATCTTTAAACCGGTATGGATAGGTTTATTTAAGCGTCATGCATACACCGTAGGCATTGCCATGTGTGGTATAGGACTATTGCTACTATATGTTTCTGTAGTAATGATGGGCAGCGTTCCCTTTGCGGTTATTGCCGCGTTTATCTTTGGACTTGGTTTTCAGACCTATAATGGAGCAGTTATCTTACGTATAGCTCAAAGCAATGACAATAAACATGTTGCACTTTCTACATCTTACCTAATGGCATTTAATGGTGTTGGGCAAACATTTGGACCAATCTGGATTCCCGGTTTAATTATGTTGGTCTTTGGCATGTCGTTCTCTGACCCATTAATATTCTCATTGTCATGGTTATTTGGTGGAATCTTGCTCATTGTCATGTGTATTCTTATGGGTATTTACACTCAGAAAGAGAAAGTATACCGTCCTGATGCCGCATTTTAACCAGAGTAGCGCTTGCACATCAGCGACATTCTAAGCACAAGAATAAGCGTTATTCTGAGCGTTATAAAAGCGTTATTTGTAAATGACGAAAGTCGCCGGGAGGCGACAATGATAATGATTAGAGGTACTAATATGCAGTATGTGTTATTGATGTTTTTACCCCTCTGTATTGCTGCCGTAGGCGGAGGCTTTATAACTGACGAGGAACAAGGAAAAAGAAATGCCGGCTTTGCTCTTGTTGCCATTGCAACTGTTGCCGTCATTGGATTAATTGCTTGGAGTATGATTGATCCAACCTACTATATTGTTGGTGTGTAGTAAATAACAAAAGCCAACACCAGCCAGCTTTCTAAAAATATTTACTAAAAGCAAGCTAGGTACACATCTCGCGGGGTCAGGCGCTTTACCTGACCCCGTTATTTTAAGCTCTGCTTTAATTGGTGTTTTTCTAAATTATAGGTCACTGTTCACGCTCCCCACCATACGGGACGCTGTCCACAGCGTCCCGTTGCATAAGCCCAAACCTTTTTTTACCTTGCTTTTCTTTCGTAGGGGACGCTGTCCACAGCGTCCCGTATACCAATTTGCATAATCCCGAACCCTTTTCTACATGCATCCCCCTGCGTCATCCTGAGATTGCCGCGGCGGCAATGCTTAAATGTTCTGACACTTCGGTCTGGCGAACTAGAGCCTTTAAGCTCTCGCTTCGCTCGCCTCTAGATGACATGGGGTGGGGCTTAGTACAGTAACAATTATAGTCCTGCCTGTTTAGTTAAAGTCTCTGCCGATAGCGCATGCGTAAGCATTTCATGATATGCTATCTTATTATCTTTATATAAAGCGAGCAAGCTAGCGTCCATACCCACCATACCTTCTGCTGCCGATGTATTAATAACAGCAGACATCTGGTGCGTGCGTCCCTCGCGAATAAGATTGCGAATAGCGTTATTACAATGCATAACCTCAAACGCAGGCACCATGCCACCTGTTACTTGGGGCAATAGCTGCTGCGAAACAACACTTTGCAAGACCATAGAAAGTTGCATACGCACCTGGGCCTGCTGCTCTGCTCTAAACGAATCTACAAGACGGTCAACTGTGTTTACAGCTCCTACGGTATGCAATGTAGAGAGCACAAGATGTCCTGTCTCGGCGGCGGTTAACGCAATAGAGATAGTCTCTGGGTCGCGTAACTCACCTATTAAAATAACATCGGGGCTTTCGCGTAAAGCGGCGCGAAGCGCAGTTGCGTAGCTTGCGGTGTCTATACTCACTTCGCGTTGTGATATTAGCGATTCATTATGACGATGCAAAAATTCTATGGGATTTTCTAAAGTGATAACATGGGCATTACGCGAATGATTTATCTTGTCAATTAAACATGCTAAAGTTGTTGTTTTGCCACTTCCTGCAGGACCTGTTATTAATACCAAGCCTCGCCTAAGCTCTGTTAAATTCATAACACTGGCGGGAATTCCTAAGTTATTAGGATTGGGCAACTCAAATGAAACTACACGAATAACGGCAGCCAACGATCCGCGTTGCTTATAGGTATTAACACGAAAACGAGAAACTCCCTTAATGGCAAACGAGAAGTCATCGTCGCCATTCTGTAAAAATGGCGCTATAGAACGGTTTTCGGCCATTTCATAAATCTGGCTAATTATTTCTTTGGTGTCTGTTGGCATAAGTACTTTATCGTCAAGTGACTCGATAACAGTACCACGCTTAAACGACAATGGTCGCCCCACGATTACAAAGACGTCAGCAGCGCCTTTTACTACCAGATTATGCAGTAACTCTTTTGCATTCATAAGACCCTCGTTTCCTTATCACTAGTTGCTATGACAATCATCTGACCAATATTGTTTTTACAGCTTATACCACGACTACATTGCACCTTAAGCGTTATATATACATGGGGCGCTCATTAAACCTATTGCGCAATCGTCTGTAGTTTTGCAACGACACGCCACTGTAAAATTGATGTCGTGCCATTATCTTCAATCGCAATGCTTACTTGCAGCGTGCGAGTATTTCCAGCTGGGAAAGATTGGTTAACAATCACAGAGCCATCTATGTCATCTAAGCTGGCATCATACCCTACAGACTTTAAGATACTAACTCTACTAGAAGCAGAAAGTTCTTCTTGGCTAACGCAGCGAGCATCTAATTCTGCATACCATCTGGTTGCCCAAGTATCAGCTTCGTAGTAGTCATGGCTAGACTCGGCAGCCATTTGCGATAGATGCATATCAGAGCGTGCTGATGCCAACGACAATACAGAAAACGTTGCCAAAAGCATGACTACCAATATCGTTACCAAAGTAGAAACGCCAATGCCAAGAGCGCTTCGACGTTTGCGCTTTGAAGTCTTCGTCATAGACATCAAAAGCCTCCAGTCGCAACAATCGCATTATCACTAGCTGCAACATAATGCCTTTGTTCGCCGCCACCAACCAGATAATTACTTACTAGATAATTAGTAGTGTCATCGCTACTGGTGTAAACGCTGTCTCCGGCGTAGCTGCCAGTGTAAACGTTTCCGCCAGCGTAACTGCCAGTGTAAACGCTGTCGCTTGCATAGCTTAAGGCATCATAGTATGCAACATCTGCGGCAGTTAGCATAACATCGCCATAAAGCAAAATGATACTTGCTATTTGCACTGTAGCGACACCTGGTACCAAATTCGTATCTTCACTTGCGCCATTTGCCAGGGCATCAGACTTCACTTCACTGCTTAAAGCAGCAAATTGGTCATCTGTAGAAAAGCTAATCTGTATAACATACGGGGCATCTGTATCCGTCGTTCGTACATAATCGCTAGTATAATAGCATGTTAGCATATTATTATCATCGCGAGAAGTGCCTATTGCCTCGTTAAAACTTTGTGAATCGCCAAAAAGCTTGAACTTCTCGGCAGCACTTTGAACTTCTATATTAAGATGAGAAAGTGCTGACGAACGTTCAGAAACAAGATGAGCTTCGGCAAACACTTGCAGGGCAATAGCTGCACAAATAGCAAAAATTGCCAAACAAAGAAGCAGTTCTAAAAAGAAAGCTCGCGAACGTGATGCTATTGCTGTCATCACACACCTTCACTTACTGCCAACATTACTAAGCGGTTGTTTTCATAAGCGTTTTTGGGAGCGCTTTCAGTAGCATACTTAGGAGCGCTTACAAAAGTATTTACAAAAGTATTTTCTAGGGCACTTACAAGTGTGCTTGTTAAAATCATATCGGAGTGCTTAGAGCGCAAACTTAGCGTTAGTGCTGTCTTGTCTCCGTTAACAGTAGTCATCTCTACATTCAGGCAGCCGTTAGCTTGAGTTTTTAAAACCATGTTTTTCATGGGCATGATACGCTGCACGGTTGCCAAATCTAGCTCAGAGTTAGAAGCAATAAGCGTTTCGCAGAGCATGTTGTCATTTACAAAAATCCATGTCTCATAAACGTTATTGGCAATATCTTCGCTTAGCACTAAGGCATCCATCCCGTCTACGTTTTCTACCCGCAATGAATCTGTGATGTCGTTTTGCCTGATCTTCTCGACAATATAAAGAACGCCTGTACGCAAATCATAATCCTTTTGCATGTTGGCGGTGGTGCTACGATAAACGTCTGAGCCTATTGCAGATAGCAGCATGGCGCCAATCGCAAAGACAGCAAAAAGAACTAAGACCAAAATGAGATCCGATATGCGCTGTTTACCCATAACGCTTCCCTATCCTGCCTGAGCTGATGTCAAAGGCGCGCCAACAGTTATCACGCGAATCTGCGGTAAAAGATTAGCGCCCATGTACTCATAGTAAACCGCATAACGCTGACGATCGATAGTCAGGTTGTAATTTTGCTCTAAATACTGTAGAGAAAGCGGAAAGCTGCCCTCTATGCTATAACACTGAATGGCGCTGCGGCGCACTATGTCTTCTACAAATTGCGCTTGATTGCTGCGCACTTGCAAGCTAAGGCCGCTGGTTGCCAACACCATAACTAAAACGATGCTTGCCACAAATATAAGCATCCAAAGTGTATGTGACAGCAAGAAGCGACGTAGCGACGATGCGCGTTTAAGCCTGTTGCCAGATGCACCGCCTGAAGCACCCCGAAATGCACCGCCAGACATGCCGCCAGATGCGCCGCCTGAAGCCCCGCCTGAAGTACCCCGAAATGCACCGCCAGACATGCCGCCAGATGCGCCGCCTGAAGCACCGCCGGATGCTGTCACAAATGCGCGCTCGTTAACTTTTTTATGTCGCTGTTTGCTTGTCAATTACATATCCTTATTGCTTACAAGCCCGTTAGCACACCTAATAAGGGCAGCATTACAGAAAGCAAAATCATTCCCACCAATACACACATCACAGCAACTAGTGTAGGCTCAATGGCAGAAACCATGCTATCCATACGATTTTCGGTTTGAGCAGTTATCTGTTCGCCCACCTGTTGCAATGCCTCAGAATCGGAACCGGTTTTAAAACCCACAGCCAATAGCGCCATACTCGTTGGAGGGAAGAGTTTGCTTTGTTCTAGCGCATCCATAAAAGCAAAGCCATCGTTTAAAGACTTTTTCATGTTGGCAATGCGTAAGCGCGCTCGTTTGTCATCTACCAATGGCTCGGCATACTCTAAAGCCTGACTTACATCTAAACCAGATTTTAAAAGCGAAGCTAAAGCAATTGCAAAGCGCTGGGTCGAGAGGCTTAAAGATAACCCACGAGTAATTGGCATGCTCTGAAAAAGCGCTGAGTAAAATCTTTTGCCCACAGGAAAAAGACGCAAGACTAACGCGATAACAACCAGCGCCGCTATAAGAATTACAATCATAACTGCAGAAGAACTAATTGCAGACCCCACAGACATTAATGCGGCAGCTAACCCTGTCATCTGAAAACCAAGTTGTAAAAAGACCTGGTTAAAGACAGGCATTGCCTGTGTAAGCAGTACAACTATAATAGCAATAACTACTACTAGCATACTTAAAGGATAGGTTAGTGACGACCGTATAGACTGCGACAACACATCGCGTTTCTCGTAATAATCGTGCAAAGAAGCAAAAGTTTCTTCCATGCGTCCGGTTTGCTCGCCAATGCGAATCAGTGCTAACGCATATTGTGGCAACTCACCTATGTTTACCAATGCCTCATGCAAAGAGGCGCCGGCAAGCGCTGCCTGATACATTGCCTGCATCCTTGCAGCCTCACCTGGCGACTGTGCGTTATTGCGCAAGATGTCAAAACCCTCTGTTAATGGTAGACCAGAATGGTATACCAGCTCGAGGTTGGCAAAGAACAGCTCTAGCTCGCCTGCTGTTAATGTTTTTGCTGCCATACTTAATATCCCTCAATTTCTCTAGTAAAACAACATCGGCTGATAAGTAGTGCCTGATCCTATCAGGCCAGAAAGATCTAAGATGCCCTTCCTTGCGGCATCAAAAGTTGGATCCATGCGCACCCACTCTGTGCCATTAAAGGTATACGCAGCTAAAACCTTACCTGTATCTGTACAATAAACCTGAATCCAAGCATGATAGGCGGCATCGGAATAGCCAATAACAAGCTTGGCAGGTATTCCTTGACCGCGCAACATGCTGGCCGCAAGTACCGCGAAGTCAAAGCAAATGCCCTGACCAGTACTTATTGTATCGGCATTGGTGGGCAAATATCCAGGCTGCACACTGGCTGCTTTATCGTAGTCGTAAGTAACATTTTTTATGACATAATCGTAAATTCCATATAAAGCTTCTACATCGCTTGTAGCGCCTGTCGCCGATTGCTGCGATATCTGCGTTGTCATATCGCCGTCTGTGAAGTCTACATATTGGTTTGGATAAAGAAATGGTCTAAACTCATCTGCAAGGCTAACATTTAAATCATGAGATAGTATGGGAGAATAACTATCGCCTTTAATGTTTTCGTAAACACCAACCTGATAAGTGCCATTGCCACACGAAAGCGGAATGGTAATGTAGCGCTCCGGTTCTATAATTGTGTATTGATACTGCGAGCCATCTACAACTACAAGCACCTTAACCTTAATGCCATTAAGCTTTGACTTCACGCAGATATAACCCTCAGATGTGTTTGAGTAATCTAATGTAGCTTTTTCGTTATCCATAACCGCAACGCCACTTGGATCAGCCTGCAAAACAACCGGAGTTGTGTCGCGCAAATTGCCTGGGTTTGCCACACCCATCTGATACGAGACACTAGAGCCACCAATAATATCACAACTTGCTAGCATGCTAGCATAAAGTAAAATGCCAATTAAACTTAGAGACGCGCCAATTAACCGACAACATCTAAGGTGCCCAGAAGTGCGCATACAGTCGCTTAAGCGAAATAAGACCGCCAAACGTCTTAAGTGGCACTTCTCAACAAGAAAAGAAAAGAAGCGACTCGCACAAGACCGTTGGTAAAAAACGGCGCCATGACTGATATCTATGTTTGCTGTCCACCCTAGCAAATTGCATCCCCCGCAAGTGCTCATTCGGTTTAAACTTAACAATACATTTCTATTGTATCACACAAAGTGATTCTTGCCGGCAACTGATTGCCGCTGCATGTTGCAACTGTTAACAGCTACCAGCAAATGTCATCAAGCGTGAGCTAGAGTAAGCTAGAGTGAGCTAGAGTAAGCTAGTGCGAATTACCGTCAGCTATTCTTTGCAGAGCCAGTACCAAAAGTATCATTAACAATGCCTAATAGATTTCTAGAAGCCTCGCTGATTTTTGTTAGCGAAAAGTTCTTTTTCTCTTTGTCTTCTGATGCCATGCCAATGATAGTCATGCCAATTATTACATTAAGTGGCGTGCGTATTTCCTGTCCAATATTAGCAAGAAACTCGCTATTTGGCTCGGTGTTGTTGCCTGTGTCGCTGGCGGCATTAGAGCTTGCAGCATTAGAACTTGCAACATTTGCTTGGGAGCCGTCTGCTTGGGAGCCGTTTGCTTGGATGAGATTTGAGCCAGCAGCTTCTGCTTGGGCAAAATCAGTACGAGCAGTAGCTAGCATACTAGCATATTCGCTTTTACTTAGACAATTTGCCGCAATAGTTGCCGCAGAACGCAAATATTGTACTTCCTCTGCAGAATAAACCTTAGAAACATTAAGCCCCGAGAATTCCATCAGACCCCAAAACGAATCTTGTGCAAAAATCGGCAGCAAAAGCGTGCTGGTAACCCCTTGCGGTGCCAATACGGCACGCAGCGAAGATGGCAAATCTTGCGTCAAAGCATTTATTGCCTCTCCTGCCTGCAGGTTCCTAAACCACGCAGTTAGGGGCTTTTTAAAGCTAAGCACACGTATTAAAGCCGGATCATTTGCCTTTGTTTGCTCTTGCCACCATTCCGAAGCAATCTCTAAGTCTAGGTTTTGCTCATCTGTTGTTAGTCGCCAAAGCACTACGCGTTGGGCATCAACTTCGCTGCCAAGCTTTTTTAGCCCAAGCTTTAAGTCATTAGCAAGTTGCTCAGGGCGCGATGTAGCTAAAGACTCGGCTACCTCTTTAATGGCAACTAAAAGATTTAGATGCTGAGGTTGCTCAGAGGCAATGCGGCTGACCAACTTTTCGTGTTCTAAATCCTGTTTTAGCTTTGCACAAGTAGCGGCAAGTTCGCTTAGCTCTTGGTTTTTTGGACCAATCCTTCGCAAAGCATCATTTATGGTTTGGGCAACCCAGCGTAATTCAGGGCTGCGCAATGATCCGGTTTCTACTCTTTGCCCTGCGGTTAAACTTTCTAATTGCTCGCCTATTCGCTCTACGGGCTTTAACACCACACGCGTTAAAACATTAAATAGCAAAACGCCAAGCAAAACAAGACCAACGCCGCCAATAAGCAAAGTTGTAGTTAATGGTGTGCTTCTGTAAGACTCCATCTCGGAAACTGGCACGTAGGTTATTATTGTCGCGTTATAGTAACGCAAGCTCTTAGCATAAACTTTTGTGCCGCCAAACTCGAAAGTAAAGGCGCTTTCGTCTTCATCGTAAAGTGTTGTCACCCACGATGCGCCAGACATGCTCTCGCCACGATAAAGGTTAGCGCTATCGGCAATTACAGTCTCTTGACTGTCCAAAACAAAAACGCCACCATTCTGTCCAATCTTAATATTCTGAACAACATTTTGTGGCTCCAGCCTATTAGAATTGCTTGCTGCCTCCATTTGTCCAGAAACCATAACCAACGTCGCATTCATTTGCTTGTCAACGATATTGGCTACAGTAGAGGATATGTTGTTAGAAACTACAACGCCTATTAGGGCAAAAACTGCCAAAAGAACAGTCATTGTGGGAACCATTACGCGCAGACGCATTCGCTACCTCCATCTCTTAAATTGTCATTACTACAAAACATAAACACTTCTATCGCCCCTTCAAATACTTGGTTAACCTATCTAAGACTTCACAAAAATCTATAGGCTTGCCTATGTGGTCGTTCATACCTGCCGCCAAAGACTTTTCTACGTCCTCGCGAAAAACATTGGCAGTCATGGCAACAATAGGTATTTCTTTGGCTTCAGGAACATCCATTGCGCGAATAACCCTTGTGGCCTCGTAGCCATCCATCTTTGGCATCTGGATATCCATAAAAATCAAATCATAGGCAGCAGGCTCTTTTTTAAAGAGCTCTGTGGCAATAAGACCATTTTCTGCACAAACAACATTTGCCCCAGTAGGCTCTAACAATGCTAAGGCAATTTCGCGGTTAACATCCACATCCTCTACAAGCAAAATACATTTGTTGCTGTAGTCGGGGACGCCACCCACTTCTTGCCTTGCGTCATTATCAGGCTCACTTGCGTCATTATCAGGCACGCTTGCAGAATCTGGCTCACTTGCAGTTACCATCTTGCTGCGGGCATAATCTAGCGCCTGCTGAACACCTATGCACTTATTAATGCAATCGGTTAATGTCGATGGAAATAATGGCTTTGGCAAATACATGTCTACGCCAGCATTCCTTGCCTCGGTTTCGATTGTAGCCCATTCAGTGGCAGAAATCATTATAACAACGGCATCGCCATCTATGCGACCACGAATCAGCCGCGAGAGCTCAATGCCGTCCATGACTGGCATACGCCAGTCTACGAAGTAGATATCATAGCGATTTCCGGCGTCTAAAAGCGCCAACGCCTCTGGGCCACTTATTACCGTGTCACAATGCAAGCCAAGGCGACCAGCAATCTGTTTAAAGAACTCTAAAACCTCTGGTTCGTCATCTATTACTAGCAAGCTAGCATGCTCGTGTTTGATGCTTGGCAGCAATAACTCAGAATAATCGCGGCTGCCACGTTTAGCCACAAAGGTAAAAGCAAATGTCGAGCCTTTACCAAGCTCTGATTTCACCCAAACCTCACCGCCCATCATAGCAATGATGCGTTTAGATATCGCCAAACCTAAACCAGTACCACCATAGGCACGAGTGGTGTTATTTTCTGCCTGTTCAAACTCAGAAAAGATGCGCCCTAGTTGTTCTTCAGATATACCTATGCCATTATCCACAACCTCTATTCGCACAGTTACTGTGTCGGCACTTTCATCTACCAATTTGGTGTTTAAATGAATAATACCACCTTCGGCAGTAAACTTGCTGGCATTAGATAACAAATTCGTTATAACCTGCGCCAATCTTTGATCATCTACGATAAGACTATGCGGAATATCAGGATCTAAATTAACCAAAAACTCTTGGTGTTTCTCGTCTATGCGAAAAGCCGTTACAGTTATCACTCGTTGCAGGACTTTCTCGAAATCTGCCTCTATAAACGACAGCTCAAACTTGTTTGCCTCAATTTTTGATATATCTAAAATGTCGTTAATCACGCCCAGCAGATGATTTGATGCCCCGGTTATCTTATCAAAACAATAATCTTTTTTGGCTACGTCGTCTGTATTGCGTCCAATGGTAGTCATGCCAATAATGGCATTCATAGGCGTGCGCATCTCGTGACTCATGTTACTTAAGAATGACGACTTGGCAACACTGGCCTGCTCTGCCCTTTCACGCGCCTGCTGGATGTCAGTGACATCGGTAGAAAGCACGTAGTATCCTGGCTTGGCGCTGCGATCGCTATAGAAATATGTGGCAGTGCCGCGATAGTAACGATCATCGCTTTGGTGATAAAGAACTTCAGACTGACCACCCTCTTTTAAAGCTTTAATGGGGTCATAAACCGAGCCTTCAGAATACATAGCATAATCGTAATAGTGTTTGCCAACAAGCTCTTTAAGACTTTTGCCAATAAGCGATTCTGCTATCTTATTAGCATAAATCACTTTCATGTCGCTGTCTAAGATACAAAGAGCAGAAGAGACAGAGTTAACTATGCTATCTGCCATGTCGTCTATAGAATCAGCTAAATGTCCAAACTCGTCTCTTTGTTTTGTTAAGAATCTAAAAGAGCGGTCTCCGGAGCGAAAGCGCGTTACACCATCTACCAAAACGCGAATGCTGTTAGTAAGATTATCCGAAAGCCAAATAGCGATGACTGTAACCAAAAGAACCAATATAGCTGTAGAAATACCAAGTGATAATGCTGTATCACGAATAGACTGCTGCGTAATAGCTTCTAGCTGTCCACCTAATGCCTCTACCGGCTCCTGAAAAGACTCCAGACCAGCACCAATGGTTAGCATGCCAAAACCGCGCCGCGAGTAATCGTTATCTGCAGATGGTCCATATTGCCCGGTATAGTAAGGAATAGCGGCAGCTGTGGTAAGCTTATAAATCCCACTCCAAAGAATATAAAATGAACCTGAACCACCGTCTCTGGTTAAGTCCATCCAGCCACTACATTGTGGAGCAGTGTTCAAATAACGCCCATCTAGGCCCACAAGGCCTGCGGCAGTAAGTTCTGTAGCTGCCTTATTCTTACGCGACTGCTCATTAAAGACCGCAACATCTGCAATAAGAGCATCGACACTTGGGTAGTTATCGGCCTTCTTGCCATTATTGCTAAGAAGATCAGGCCACGCGTTTAAAAGATCCTCAAGTTCAGTTTTATTTATGCGCTGCAAAAGCTCATTGTATATGCCCGCCTCTAACCAAGGGATTTGCTCATTGCCCGTGCTGGCATCATATCCTACTATCGAATGATGACGGGGATGCGCGATGCTTCGACATTGATAATCCCAAATAAAAGCGTAGTTGCCGGCGTTGGCGTCGGGAAGCTCTGTATAGCGTTTTGTAACAGGACTTATATGATCTACAAGTTCCATAATGTGATCGTGATTAAGCGCGAATGTCACATAACCAATGATGTTGCCGTTTAAGGTGCCATCATCGGTTACTGGTGTTGCCCAGCGCACTATGCCCTCAAAACGTGCGCCTTTGGGGTTTTCGACACCAGCGTAGGCTTCAGTAGTAGGCGAGAATTCTAAAGCCGCAATATTATCCTTAAGCGTGTCTATTCTTGCTTGTAGATGCGTGGGTATGCTCGTGGCGATCTTGTCTAATCTAAGAATGACTGCCTGCGCGGTCTGATTCATAATGGCATCATCAGATTGGGCGGCAGAGATATATATGCTTGCGATTTCATTAGATTTTAAGTTCGCAAGCGCATCAGCCAACGATTTGGCTTCTTTGCCGCCGCCGTCATCGGGTGCTAAAGCCTCAAGTGCCATAACTTCTGCATTTATTGCCGAAACAATCATCTGCTTTGGAGTATAAATGCCTATGAAATGTGATGGCACGTAGGCGCCAATGACATCCGAGACATAAATCTCGCCTGCTTTAAGCTTCTTTAGTTCCTGGCCATAGGTTTCGGCTCCTACGTATGTTCCCTCTTTGTATAAAACATTTTGCAGTTGCGCAGATAAAGGATAGTTCACCTTAGTTGAGCCATCTGCCAAGACTTTAAGTTGCTCTTGCAAATTAGTGTCTACAAAGGTTATCTCGTCATAAAGTGGAATGTTAATGTATTCGATGTCGTCTGGTGGACGATAGTTAAAAGACGAGCCTAACACTTCGTCATCGTTTTCTGGGTTGGTAGAGACGTCATTACGAATCTGTCCTTTTGGACCACCGTTGCGCACCCAGCTCATGCCATCTTCAGAAAGCACCCAATTGCCCCTAGACACAACTCTTCCGGTTTTTGTGTTGAGAAAAGCTTCGTAGCTCGCAAGCGATGGTGCTAGCGTTGCCAGATACCTGATATCGGAGTCACGGTCGTAAAGATAATTGGCGACATCGCCGGCGGCATCGGTTGTAATGCGCTCGATACTCTCGACTGCATTACTATTTAACGCCCAAGACGAATCTTGAGTTGCCTTACCATTAATAGACCTGCTAAAGCTTATGAGCTGCATCCAAGCAATAATGGCAACAAGAATAATGGGAAGAACTTTTACAACTATAAAGATGATAAGCAAGCGCGCACGAAGCCCAAGACCTAACTTGTTGCCAAGACGCGAAAAAGCATTGGATTCGGCAAAGCCAATCCGACTGTTCTTTTTTGCTGTCATTTGCTCACATGCTCTTTCCCTCATAAAATCCTTAACGCATCATGCCTTTTGGTTAACACAACCTCCAGGTTTGTTGCCCCCGCAAAAAATCTGCTTTATTCATATTACTGCATCAGAGCAAATTCGTCATATGACGATATGAGGTTGACGCAATGTGTAGGGGCGACCAATGGTTGCCCGTTCATTAAATTTGATCAAGCGACAACCAAAGGTCGCCCCTACACTTTACCTGTGTGTACTCGCGGGGTTTTGCCGCACCTGTATGGTCGCCCAATCCGTATACGCCAAACAATTGCGCCACGAAAAGCTATAGCACACAAACAGACAGCGTGTTGTTATGAAAGCGATTGTTAATCAGCCCACTGGCAGTTTTTGCATCATCGTTATTTTGCGTGGGACAAAACTCGCCATAGGCGTTGGCCATCATAAATGGCAGTTTGCCCGCGAGTTTTTCTTTTACTAGCATTGGCTCTAACAGCTGGTCGGAACACAAAGAAATATTTTGTGCTATGCATGAATAGACAAGCATGATAGATGTTGCGTTTGTTTTCTTCTCGACATAATTATTTAACGCTGCATCCATTGCCTTAGATGTAGCCACTAGCATGTCTTCTTTGTTAAAGGAATCGTTTATTTTGCCAACGCTAGCAACATAAAAGCATGGGCTGACATTACCATAAACCAATGTTAATGCGATACGATTGTTAAAACATTCGCCATTATAAATAGAGTAGCAATAGCGAAAATCCGATGTGTCATCTGCGCCTATTGCACCAAAAAGTGGCACTCCGCCACTTTCCTTATTAATTGCGTCTAAATAGTCGTCTCCGGAATTTGTAAGCATATAAGGGGCGTGCAACAAAACAAGCTGAGGGTTAGCACCAACAATCGCATCTTCAGATGCTGCAGCAGTGGCATATGCCTGAGCGGCAACAATTTCTGGATTTGTGTCTAAAGGTTCACTAAGTGCAGTGCTAAACATAACATCGTTGGCGGTAAGAATCGTTAGTGCCAAACCAAACTTGCCAAAAGCAGCATCTGTGGCTTGTGCCGAAGACACTGTTCCTACCACATTAAATGGCAATGCCTCGCAGATTGCATCGGCAACACCAGATAGTACAAACTCATAGTGACACGCTAGTATGCCCAGCGAATTCTCTAATAATTCGCTAGTGTATATCTGCCCCAATACCTGATTGACAGCAATGTCTACGTCATTCACTTCGTCTGTAAATGCTTGTATAACCTTCATTGTCCCCAACTCTCTACCATTTAAGCTAGCAAAACTCAACTGTTAGCATTCCCCCTCCCACCCCCAATGCAATTTAAAACAAGGGCACTCCCCGCAACAACAAAGGATGGGTTTCTTGACAACACCAACAACAGCCATAATAAACGCGGCGACCGCAATAATCACAACTGCCACAAAAATTGCGACAGCGACGTCATTTGCGATTGCCACAACAATCGTGGCGGAAGCGATTGCGCAGTAGCCACAACAAAAATACAGCGCGAAATATGATAACACACCTATTAAATCCTGTGGTCTGAAATGGAGGATTTTTTGCGAGGATTTCTGCGGGACTCTGCTCGGGAACTCTACTACTAATTTCTACCGTGATTTCTAATCACGCGACACCTTTATGTGTTGCCTCGCGTGTTGCCTTATGTGTTACTTTATGTGTTGCCTCGCGTGGTGCCTTATGTGTTACTTTATGTGTTACCTCGCGTGTTACCTTATGTGTTACCTTATGTGTTACCTCATATGTTACCTCATATGTTACCTTCAGAGTCTTTCTGTTATGATATCATTTAATATGTACGAAAAAATATAAACACAAAAAGGAAGCATTCTAGGCAAGAATAATGCCGCCTCAATCCGGCGGAAACGTATACTTAAACGCATCAATGCAAGCATTGCGGCAAGCGGCACGACAAAACATTACGACCGACGTCATTATAAGTACCATTGCAAAGTATTATGACGAGTATCATGGCAAGCATGAACATGCAGAGCATCAAAAGACAAGGACAAAAAACTATGGCTGACAACAATAAAGGCGTTTTAGAAACAGATACACAGATACTTAATCCCCTAACAGACATTAATTGGCGAGACATGTGGATACAACGCGATAATCTGCGCAAAGATCCAGACGATAGCAGCTATTGGGATAGTCGCGCAAAAGAATTTGGCAGCTACCATCGTTGTAAAGAGACATCTAGCTATGCCAAAAGTTTTATTGCTTACCTTGCCCCTCAAGCAAACGAGACAATCTTAGACATTGGCTGCGGCAATGGCGGCGTGGCTATTCCACTAGCAAGGCAAGGCCACAAGGTAACTGCACTAGACTTCTCGGCAAAAATGCTAGAGGTATTAAATGAGCATTGTTGCGAGGAGGGCATCACCCAAATAACCGCGAAGCAGCTTTCGTGGACAGATGACTGGCAGGCATCGGGAATAGCCGCAAAAAGTGTCGATATCGCTTTCGCTTCGCGTTCTACCATGGTTCACGACCTCTGGGATGCAATAGAACGACTTTGCAATGTTGCCAAACGCAGGGTAGCGATGACGCTGGCAACACGTTTTGGGCCGCGCTGCACCTACGAGCTTGGACAAACTGTAGATGGCATCGCTTATGTGCCGGATCATATCTACGCCATTAACATGTTATTTCAGATGGGGTACACACCAGAGTTGCGCTACATAGACTCTTATAAACGAATACCTTCGGCAGACCGCGCGACACCAGAAGAACAAAGTTGTTCAGAGGTAGCAGGAATGACAAAACTTGCAGGGGCGCTCAATGCGACAGACATTTCTGAAACCCCAGAGAGCCTAGATATTTCAAATGTTGAGAAGTGCCCTACGGCATCAATTGTAAAGAAGTGTCATGTGATATCTGATACTTTAGAGTCTAAACGTCTGGTTCGCTGGGCACATATTGCTTGGGATCTTTAGCGAGAGACTTTCAGTTGCAAAAACCTGAACAACAAACTAACTTACTAAAAGCGCCACCTGATGCCTGTCCAAGTGTCAGCGCCTCTAATGCCTGTCCTAGTGCCAGCGCAACAACAAAGCCTGCTTCACAAGTAGACACCACTGTCTTTAACAAGCGGCTTAGTTTATCTGTAAAGATTGCACTATGTGCTAGCCTTGTTATGGTGTTGCTTGTTTCTTTTGCCCTTGGTCGTTTTCCGGTAGCACCATTTGAACTGCTAATGGGCATATACAATCACTTTGCAAACCCAGATATGGTTGCATCTGACCTTACGCTAAGCAAAATTGATCGTGTAATCTTCGAGATTCGCCTGCCGCGTGTCTTATTGGTCATCCTTGTGGGAGCCGGGCTTAGTGTTGCTGGCGCCTCATATCAAGGCATGTTTAAAAATCCACTCGTGTCGCCAGACCTTCTTGGCGCTAGCGCAGGTGCCAGCTTGGGCGCTTGCCTTGGCATGCTTTTTGATATGCCTGTCTATCTAATTCAGGTGTTTGCCTTCTTTGGTGGCTTAATAGCAGTTGCAATGGCTGTCTGGCTAAATCGTGTGGTGCGCTACGACCCAATATTAGGTCTTGTTCTTGGCGGCATTCTTGTCTCAACATTGTTTTCTGCAGGCATGTCACTGGTAAAATATGTCGCCGACGCTCAAGACAAATTGCCGGAAATTACCTTTTGGCTAATGGGTAGCTTTTCGTCAGTAAATAGCAGAGATTTTATCTGGGGTCTCTTTCCTTTTGTTGCCGGGTTTGTCATCTTGCTTTTGCAAAGCTGGCAACTAAACGTTCTTAGTTTTGGCGACGAAGAAGCTCGCAGCATGGGCGTAAACACCAGACGCACGCGCATGTTGGTTATTATTGCGTCTACGCTTTTGGCGTCGGCAAGTGTGGCAGTTGCCGGCATCATTGGCTGGATTGGCCTTGTCATTCCGCACCTTGCGCGCGCAATAGTGGGGCCAAACTATCGTCTGTTATTGCCTACGTCTATGTTTATTGGTGCCTGTTATCTGCTCATTGTAGACGACATTGCCAGATTAGCCTCTGCTGTAGAGATTCCCATTGGTATCCTAACAGCAATCTTAGGCGTACCATTTTTCGTGTTTATCTTTAGACGCAATATGCGAGGATGGTAAACAAAATGACCAACTTGCTACAGACAAGCCCTAACGACTTAAACAACAAAACAACCTGCAAAAGCGACAAAACTGCTTTTCTAGACATTTCAAATTTGCTAGCAGGCTATCATAATAAAGAGATAGTTCACGGCATTAGCTTTAGTGTAAACGCAGGCGAATTCGTTTGCATTATTGGCGCAAATGGCTGTGGAAAGACTACCGCGCTAAAGACTATTCTTGGCTTGCTAAAACCATTTGGTGGCAGCATTTGTGTTAATGGCACTAACACCATTAAACTTACACAGAAACAACTTGCGCGTCACTTCGCCTACATTCCGCAGGCACACGCTGCGCCATTTCCATTTAAGGTTGCCGATGTCGTCTTGCTTGGGCGCACTCCATACATTAATAGCATCGCACGCGTCTCTGAACATGACCGAGAGATCGCCTTAAACGCGCTTTACCAACTTGACATAGCAGACCTTGCCGAGCGAACCTACACACATCTTTCTGGTGGTCAACAGCAACTTGTGCTAATTGCTAGAGCGCTTACTCAGGAACCGGATGTATTGGTTATGGACGAACCAACGGCATCTTTAGACTTTGGCAATCAGCAAACTGTGCTTTCGCGCATGCGCAGCCTTGTAGACGCCGGCACAAGCGTTTTAATGGTTACTCACGACCCTGGTCATGCATTTTATTGTGCCGATCGCGTTTTGGTTATGCATGAGGGACTAATTATCGCCAATGGGTCTGCGCATGATGTCATAACTACAGAGTGCCTGCAAACCATCTATGGAACCAAAGTTAAGGTAACAGAAGTAGAACTAGAGGAAGGAGGGAAAACTAGTGTTTGCATACCGCTGCGCTAGAGACAGATACGCTTGTCGTACAAACAAATGTTCGCTGATTCTGGCGACATTTGCATACCGCTACGCTAAATACCCATGCACATAGGCACATGTAAACACATTTAAACACATACTAAGCAAACGTAAACGCACGTAACCGCACATAAACGCACCTAAACACTCTTAATACAAGCCGCAGCATTGTGGCAGAATGGAGCAAGTCATGAGAACCACACGTAAGAATAACGTGCTAAACCTTTCATTAACTTTTGCGCTAATACTAGCACTCTTGGCAAGCCTCAGCTTATTGCCAGGTTGTGGCAATAGCACTGGGACAACAAGTGATCAGACAACAACTAACACTAGCACAGCAACTAACGAAAGTGACGCATCTGCAACAAACAACACTCAAAGCGTAGATCCAATGGCTGATCGCAATATAACTGATGTCGGCGGACGCAAAGTAACTATTCCCGGCACCGGCGCTTTAAAAAGTATCTACTACACTGGAGCCACAGCAGAAATCTTTTGTTTCACGTTAGCTCCCGAGCTTGCCGGTGGCACAACCTACGAATGGACAGAACCAGAACTAGAACTTCTACCAAAACAAATGTCTACTTTAAAATACCTTGGTACTCAATCTGGTGGCAAACAACTTAATTTAGAAGCCATTATGGCCGAAGACATTCAACTGATATTCTCTTGCCCTGTTGCTGCACCCACAGAAAAAGATATCAGCGATTGCGACGACCTGCAAAATCAAACTGGTATCCCGGTAGTACTTCTAGATGGCTCTTTAGAAAATGTTGCCAACACCTATAGACTGCTTGGAGAGATTCTTGGACGCGAGGCAGACGCGAATAAGCTAGCTTTATATTGTGAGAATAAGCTAGCAGCTGTTAATAGCGCCATATCTGCTATCCCTGAAAACGAACGCATAAAACTTTACTATGCCGAAGGCCCTGATGGTCTGCAGACTGAACCGGAAACCTCCTCGCATGCCTACACCTACAAGCTCGCCGGGGCGAATAATGTTGCTACAGTAGAGGCAAAGCAGGGAATGGGCATGTCCAATGTTTCTTTAGAGCAAGTAATTGCCTGGGATCCAGAAGTCATTATTGCCTGGAGCTTTAATGTTCGCGGTGGAGCCGATGAACTTATTAGAACAGATCCAAACTGGTCAGAGATTAAAGCTGTACGCGATGGTCGCGTTTATACGATGCCCAATGTGCCATTTTCTTGGTGTGACCGTCCTCCCGCCGTCAATCGTTTCTTGGGCATTCAGTGGATCGCCAATCTGCTTTACCCCAAGTATTATGACGTAGACATGCTAGAAACCGTAAAAGAGTTCTATGCGCTGTTTTATCATGTAGAGATAAGCGACGCCAAGGCAAAGGAGCTGCTGGGCAACAGCTACACTAAGTAGACCAACAAGCTAAAAGGCTTAAAAGCTAAAGGTCTAGTGCTAAATAATTTTCATTTTTAGGCAAACTAGCTAATTGCCGGCAACTATAATAATATATAAACTGATAGCAGCAAGTAACAATAATACAAAGAAGGGTTAGCGCGTTACCGATGCAAAATTCAGGAGTTAAATCCCCGCCTGATGCCGCAGATGGCAATGCGCTGCACATCCTTACCGTTTTTGTTGGTTTACTTGCTGCTATCTTAATTGCAATTGTATTTATTGTCATACTATTGTTAGAGCAAACAGAAAAACTACCTTTAAATTGCTTGCTCTTTTTTGCTGCAATAGTCTTACTGCTGATTTTGTCTGCTTTAACTAACGATGCACTCATATCAGGCAATGGGCGCAAGGCAGTTGCAATATTAACTTCAGCATTTGGTCTTTTGGGTAGTCTTCAAATATTATTTTTCGTGCAGGAGCTTAAGGCATTAGGCTTTATAATAATTGCTGCCGCAATTTGTTTGCTTGCACTCACTTGGGGCTCTATCCTTTGCAGGCTTAACTCTAAAGTGCTAATTGCCTTGCTTATGTCTTGTTGCGTTTTAGCGGGTACAGTTGTTTTTTGTCTAAGCATTGCAAACAAGCTGCAAATCTTAGTATTGCTTTCGACATTATTTTTGGTAACTGGTGTCAGCGCCTTTATATCAATACGCAGACAAAATGAGATGTTTTATTATCAAAACGAAGAATTTGCAACTAGGAAACAGTCTAAAGAAAGGCACCTTTGCGGCAAAGGTAACTGCTTCGCTTTATTACTTGTGGGTATGCTAATGGGAGCATCGGCAATATTTCTTCGCAAGCTTAATTTAAATGCCAGCGATATGTCTTTAGCTGTTGGAACTTCGCTGCTTATTGTTGGTTTGCTAATTGCCTTACTCTACCGCACTTTTCAGTCTGTCATAGGCGATGCCTGCAAAAGGACACTTGCGTTAGGAGCCGCACTAGGCATGATTCCTTTTCCCTTCCTTAACAGCAAAGGTCAATTACTCTGTGTCTGCCTGTTGCTTATTGTGGGTACTTTAAATCTTATCCTTATTATAGATGCCATCCTAGAAACTGCACGCTTTAACCAAATTTCTCCTACATGGCTAATAGGTTGTGAGGGAGCGGAGTTCTTTGCTGGGGTATTAGCAACCATATTTTTGTCCTACTTGTTGCAAGAAATCTTTCCATATGCGCTTGAAATCACAATTTATCTACTAGTATTGCTTAGCTCTGTGTTGCAAGTTCTTATCAACAACCAAGTCTATCCAATTTTTGCACCGCGATATTATCTAGATGATGCCAACGGTGTTTCTTGTTCTAAAAATAAAATTCAGCTTCATAGCACAAGCAGCAACACTGATTCAAACATAGACTCTAATGTTAATGCGAGTGTCGATACCGGTTTTAACACAAAGACAAATACAAATGTAGATATCAGTTCGGCTTTTTGGCGCTCCCGAATAGACATGTTGGCAAGCAAATACAAATTATCTTTGCGACAAAAAGAAATTATGGTAATGCTGGTAAAAGGTCGTAGTTTATCCTACATCACAAATAGTTTAAAGATATCGCAATCTACTGCCAAAACACATATTGCAAATCTCTATTACAAGATGGATGTTCATTCTAAGCAAGATATTATAGATATTGTAGAGTCTGCCTCAGGAACAAAGGAAAACAACTTAAACGAGGAGGGCTTCTAACGCAATTAATCACAAAGACAAACTCTGTAAGACCCAAAGGCACGCGTATTATTCGTAACGCTGGCACCACGTGCGCACTATTAACCATTATTGCAATATTCGCGTATGGCATTAAACCCACGGCACTATCAATTCCGGTGTCGGTTATTGTAACTGGATTGGTTGCCTTACTGCTAATGCTTGCTGCACAAGCAAACGACTTTCTTATTACAAAACGCGGGCTTCTTTGCTTGAAGCTATCCCTAATAATTGGTAGTTCTGGAGCGGCTCTTTTAACAGTGCTTTCGTGGAATTTGTTAGGCGCAACAACACTTACTTTGATTTTAGGTGTGCTAGGCTTACTGCTATTAGTTATTTTTATCTGTTGCGCCATATTGCTTTGGGGAACATCTTTAACATATTACAAGCGCTCAGACTTATTGCTTACCACCGCCATTGCCTTTATTGTCTCTGGAGCTTACCTTTTACTGATATCGCTTCTAGGCGCAGATCTTCTTTTACCAATGGCATTTGTTCTAGCATTTATTTCTGGCTTATGCAGCATCTTTGGAAGGGTAAACTTAAAACTAATAAGCGATTATGCTAATAAGCTAGCATCAAGCAAACATGCTATAGCAGGCAACGGCAATCGCTTCACGCTTGTTTCTATTGGTCTTACTGTAGGCGCAGCAATGGTAATGTGCTACGGATTGCAGCTAAGCAACGAACTAAATGCGGCACTTGTTGGTAGCGTAATCGCTGCATCTGCGTTAGCCACTGCCCTACTTCGTTCGCGCTTTAAAACATATTACGAGAATTTCTTTAGGCGAACACTTGCAATGTTTGCTGTATCCACCATAGCGCCTTACCCTTTTGTTGGTTTAGAGTTAAAAATTGCTTGTAGCTTGGTTCTGCTTGTCTCAACAACTATAAACAGCATCATTCTTATAGATGCCATTGCTCAAACCGCGCATCAGCGCAGGCTGTCCCCATACTGGATCATTGGCAAAGAAGGCGCAATCTTCATGCTTGGAGTGTCGCTTTCTATCTCTGGTCTTTATTTAAGCCTTCACTCATATTTTGGTTTTATTCTTGTTGGTATTACCTTTATTGCCCTTCAAGTCTTCATAGAAGAGCAAACCTTCCCATTCTTTCACATAGATGAAAGCTCAAAATTAGATGTCGAGAAGTGCCAAAGTGATTCACTTCATAAACGCGACTGTCAAAACAAACACGCAAGTGACATGTTAAGCAAAGGCGGAAGCCAGTGGCGCGAGCGCATAGATGAAGTCGCAAACAAACATCAACTTTCGCCTCGTCAAAAAGAGGTAATGCGCCTCTTGCTTAAAGGAAGAGACATTAAGTACATAATGAGCAATTTTACAATTTCGCAAGCTACAGCAAAGACCCATGTTTACAACCTTTACAAAAAACTTGGAGTTCATTCACGCAACGAGCTTATGGATCTCATTGAGGATATTCATGTACGCTAAGATTTGCACAGGTAACGAGTGCTGAAACATAGAGGTTCTTTTGTCGCTTAAGCTTCGTCAAGCGTCTTTAAGCGCGTCTTAAAGCGCGTCTTTAAGCGCGGCATACACCTTGCCACAGGCAATGGCATCGCTTAAAGCATTATGGTAATTTTCCAATGGCACACCAAGATGTTTGCAAACAACATCAAATTTGTAGGTAGATAGACTAAGCGTACGTCGCGCAAGCGAAAGCGTGCAAGCAAAATCGTATGATCTGTTTATTCCCGTATGCGCAAGCGCGGCATGAAAATGACGCGAGTCGAAGGGGGCGTTGTGCGCGACGAGCAAA
Source organism: Coriobacteriales bacterium (assembly GCA_031256715.1). GTDB lineage: Bacteria > Actinomycetota > Coriobacteriia > Coriobacteriales > UBA8131 > JAIRQA01. Next base: position 23,632 of record JAIRQA010000113.1, read on the forward strand.
TTGTTGCCAATAAAATCTTCAATGTCAGAATAGATTTCGGCAAATGTTGGCTGGTCTGAAAGTATGTCAGCTGTAAGCCCATGCACAGACACACAATAATAGTTAAAATCGCCAAATTCATCTGGTGGTCTTACAAGTGAATAGTACTTAGATGCTAGCTTGTTGTTATTAAAATATGCTAGCCCAATAGAACATATCGATCCCGCGCAATTATTTGCCGTCTCGACATCAAAAGCCACATAATCTGCGTCATTGTTTTTTAAGGAAACACTCATCATAGTTCCGCTCGTAAAAGCATCGTAAGCATTGCAGCGCGCGCAAATGCGTCACTCACCATTGTTCTTCTCGACATTGTATTTTTCATTATAGCACCGCCAAATCTTCATTAACGATAATTCTCATTGGTACGTCGCATTGTGCTTGAACACTAGACAAAAGTAATGCTCTGTGGTCATGATAGATAAGTTCATTAACTAGCGAGTTAAGATTAGACTCCCCCATTAATGTTGGCAGATTAACCAAAACAAAATGGTTGATACCCGTAAGTGTTTGTAAGACATCGCAAAACTCGATTATTCTGGCCACGAGGTCATCGCTATTAAGAAAAATACTTAGGCCTAAAGCCTTAATTAAAGCCGCGACGTCAAAGTCTTCTGCGGTAGACACCTCAAAGTTAAAGCCTACGTCTTCTACAAGGGTTAAGCCATATTTCTGAACAGCAGCAACCAGTTCCTGACTACGCTCGATGTATTCAGGGCTTTGGGCAAGTGAAGTCACCTGCTTATTTAAAGCTGTGGTAACGGTACGCGACTTAGATGGATTAAGCATAAAGTAATAGTCGTTTATGGCATAGATGTTCTTATCTAAAGTAACTACCTTGTTGTCTAGCGAGGCTATCCACTGACCTTCGGTTACCTCGAAGGACTCATAAAGGTCAAAGAGAGTTTTGGCAAAATAGTCGCGGCTTTCTATGACAAGCTCAATTACTTGATGTTCATTAAAATCCATTTGGATGTCAAGCGGCTTGTAGTATAGTCTCATAAAATCGGTCTCACAAAATCCTTCTCATAAAATCACTTGCCGCGTTGTCGTTTGAATGTATTCGCTATTGTTGCTGCCTACCAACAATCGTCTGCGAGCGTATTGTTTTTCTGTAAGGCAGAAATATTCAACCACGCCACGATCCGGCCTAATCTTTGTTAGGTACTCTTCTGTGCGCTTTTGCTGAGTAGAGTTTAGGCAGAGCTTAGAATACATCGAGTACTGATTCATCACGAAGCCATATTTAATGAGCTCTTTGCGAAACTTGCGATAGGTGCGCTTCTCTTTAAGCGTCACCTGAGGTAAGTCAAAGTTAACTACTATTCTCATATATCTATAACTCATAATCTAAAATCGTCTCTGCGTTGCCATCGTCAAGCGCGTCAAAAACGCTACGCAGGTAGATAGGAACGGCATTGTCTAAAGTTTGGCAGGCACCGTCTATGTCAACCTCTGTAAAGATCAGATTAGCCAGCCTATACTTGGCGTTAGCATCAAGTATGGCCATGTCGCCATTTAAAACCTCGTTATCTACAATAACACGGTATGGCTCCATTAAATCGCAGCTAAGGTTAAATTGATTTTCTGCGCCACGGTGAAAGATTCCTAATTGTGTAGAATAGCCGGCAGCAACAACATAACGATTAAATAGCGATGTTAAAATAGCGTAGCCGTAATTAAGCGCACCATTATAAAGACCATTGCTAAAGACGTCATTGGGATCGTTGCCAGAGGCGTTGCTGTGTGTGTTGATGTGTGCGTTGCTGCGTGTGTTGTTCGTGGAGCTATTCGTAGTGCGGTTCGTTGCGTTGTTGGCGCCGCTATTCGAACTGCCAGCATTGGCCTTCGCACCGCTATTCGTATCGCTGCCAGCGTTGGCCTTCGCACCGCTATTTAAACTGCTGCTCATACCGCGCTGACGATTAAAGTCCAAACCAAACAAAGTGTTAAAGTAAATACGCGCTGCCATACCCTCGCGATTACTGCTGTCGCCAGGCAAAACAGCAAGTGATTCTTGCAGCAAAACTTCACTGGCATCGCCACAGCCAATTTCTGCTAATAGCTTTGCCTGGTGCGATATTTTCATTGTAATTATGCGCTGCCAAACCACTTGTTTTGCCTCATTGCTCCATTCGGTTTGTGCCTTAAGCTTTGCAGCGCAATCGTAAGAACCATATAGCGGCAATGTCTCGGAGATTGGATTGTGTTTCTCGTCACAAAAAACCAGCTTAATGTTACGTTTGGCCATTTCTACCACAGAATACGCGGTTATAGAGCTTGCGGGATTTTCTATAATTACAACTTCAATCTCGTCTAAAAATATTTTCTTAACACCATCGTAAGAGCGTATGACCAACCAATTATTAGAGTAAGAGACAAGCGACTTACTCGTAATTATTAGTTCTCTGAAGCCAGCTGTTGCCATAAGAATCAGTAGTGTCCATACACAGATGCTTTGGGTTTGACTTCTTTATTTTCTTTAACTGCTTCGTAACCTGGTCCGTAAATAAACACCCGCATTGTCTTCTCCTCCACTAATGATAAACGCTTGCATCGAGCCATCATCTATAAATGAGACATATCTCCCAGCATCATAATCTGCCAGTGACTCCTCCATCATGTCGACGAAGTTGGAACCGTAGGGGCATGCTTCAATATCAAAAAGAATTTTGTGCGTCTGGTTGATCTTGGTAAAAAAGATATTGATGGCACTGGAAAACGTCAAGCCCATACTTTGCAGGTTGCACTTGGCTTTGCCATTATCACGTTGTCTGACGGTTTCTTTGCTCATACAAATATCAATTCTTATATTAGGGTTGCTTGCAGTTGCGACGGCTCTACGTCTGATACACCTAACTTACTTAAATCGATGACTTTTTTGTAGAGTCCGGTTACGGATGGGATTATGAGCTTGATGTCTTCTTCATATGTTGAGAATTGCGTATTTCCGGTGTTCTTTTTTCCACCGAGCAAGCTGCAATCTACTGCGCTAGATGAAAATGGAACACGCTGAAAGAGCTTGAGGATATTTACAAGCATAGTCACCTGGTCAGTTAGCTCTAAACGCAAAAACTCGTCCCTATTTTCTTCAAGGAACTGAATAACGCCAGTTACATTTGGTCGGTTATTGTATTGGCTTTTTGCCAGATCTACGAACTTGCGGTAAAGCGCGGCGTTCTTATTTGCGGAAATCCTGTCATACTTTTCATCAATAAGGTAACCTCTTGTAGCCGTAATTCTGTCTTTTGCCTTAAGGATCTTTGCTAGATAGCTAGCATCAGAGTTTGATAGCATAAGATTCTTGTAATTAGAACACATCATATTTGTACCAGAGCTTCCATCAAGTGTTACAGGATGCCCTTTTACAAGAAGCGTACTTTTAAATGGTACTCGCGGCAACAATACCTCGCAACCAGGGAACTCTTCGTTAAGATACTGATTAGGATTACTCTCGTTACGAAGTGGTATCGCGGCAAACCGTTTCTTGCCTCTTGCTGTCTTTATGTAAGCAAAATAAACGCTGTACGATCCCGAATAACCACCATACTTCTTAACGTCCATGCCCTTCTTTATGGGAAAACGAATCTTACCTTCTTCAAACTTAAGCAAGTTTTGGTCAAAAATTGCACCATGTTTGGCAAACGCCCGCACAGACACCAAGATATCGTTTCGTTCATAAGTTTTTATAACAGTTTGTAAGCATTCCTCGTCCCAAACTATAATGCCATTGCCGTCAGCAAGACTTTTTACTTCTCCCCTAGAACCATCCTCAAGCACTTTGCGATCATCATACATAACAGTGCGCATATTTAGCTTTACAGCCTCTGCTTTGTCTTGATACTTACTGCGCAGCCACGCGCGCGGATTATTGGTAAACTTGGTGGCATAAACATTGCCCACCACAATATTTAAGTAGGCATCCTTAGCATGATGCAAATCGTTAAGGTCGCGCACCTTTATAAACTGCGGCTTTATCATGCGTTTTAGTTTCTTCTCACCATTTTCGTCTAATATTGGTACAAAACGACCGTCCTTTGTTTCGCCCTCGTAGTGCGCCCATTCGCGCTTGAACTCGGCTACGGTTTCGGCTTTCTGATAAACAATATCTGTGTCTGGCATCACTAACTTTAAGATATCCATCACCATCTTTGTTGTTTGCGATGTCTCTACCAACTGACGGTTAATAAAGCCGGCGATTTCATCCATGGTTAACGTTGTGCGCGTAAGACTGCGAAGCTTTTTGTCGCTCATCATGCCATTTTTGTGCCATGCTTTCCAGATTGCTAGCATACTAGCAAAATTAATTGCCGCTACAGTATTAAGCGGGTATGTGTCGCTCTTGGCACGGTTAAGTTCTTTTTTTACCAATACCAAATTATCAAAGGAGTCGTCTTTAAGCATGGTCTGCGGAACTATGTGGTCTATATCGCAAGTAGTAGTTAGGCTGCCAATATCTAAAGATTCCCCGCTATAAGCGCAGCGTCCATTTTGCAAGAAGTACAAATAAACCGCTTTGGGTTTAAGATCGGCGTTCTCGTAGTTTTTAAGATCTTCTTTTGTGGCTTTGTAGTTTTGCACGTCACTTTTAATACCGTCGTATATTTTGCTAAGCTGTCTTTTTCGGTCATCTGTGCGTTTAGAATCTTCATGACTACGTGGCGCCTCTATAAAAACTTTTGCCGGCTTGCAACCAATGATACTTTCCAGCTCGTGCACAATTTTTATTGCCTGGCGGCAAGCACGCTTAACAGGCACACTTGCATAAGAACTGTCGATTAACTCTTCTGTAGACTTTATGCCATTTTGCTCTTGATACTCGCTTATCTTGGGCGCAAAAGTACCTGAGCCAGCGGCAAGTTCCATAAAGTTTTGGTTTGTTTCCCAAAGCGCATCTATTATTGTTAGTTGCCTGCCACCTACATCTGCTCTAATGCCATCTAGTAGTTTATTAGAAAAGTTTCCCCACTTGGTAAAGTTAAAGTTGGCTATCTTTTTTATTCCCTCATCGTTTAGGGTTCCATCCAAAAGCTCATCAGAAAATATTGTTGCAATGCGCTCGCGCAACATTTCTTTGTCGTCTGGTAAAACAGTAATAGAAAGTATTGCCTCTTCTATCTTTGGTAGGAGCTTTAACATATCGTCATCGGTAAGGCTTGTCTTGCCGGATGCGGCGGCTAAAGCGACAGCTTGAGCAGCAGCGGGTGCGGCGGCATGAACAGCAGCAGGTGCGGCGACGTTAGCGGTAGCTGCGCCAGAAGTCGCACCAGCCGCTGCGTTTGAAGTAGCGGCTAAAGCGGCATTAAAAATGCTCTTAAACTTATGATAGCTTGTCATTTTGTGGTTAATCGTGCCACCGGTACCAACAGAATCCGCAATTGCGACATCGTCATCTTTGCCCTGCGTCTTAAACCATTCCTTGATTGTAGAAAGCTTAATATCTGTTTTGGTCATAAACAAGTCATTAAAGAGTTCCTGCTTGGTCTGAACATCTATTGGCTCGCCGCTTATGCGCAACTTATTAAGCTCATTTAATAGGCTCTTCGGTAGTTTGTGTGAAAGGAAATGCTGCATAGCAGCAGCTAGATAGTCAAAAAGGATGTCTGTGAAAGAAACGCCCC
>JAIRQA010000114.1 GCA_031256715.1 Coriobacteriales bacterium
CGTAACAACACCACTACAACAGGCCCTAACGCCAAAATGATGATGCTTGCACCAGCCAATGGCAAAATTATGATAAACCCTGTTTGCTATACAAATGGCGGTGACAGCTATTCGCATGCGCTTAATAGTTCTCCAAATATTAAAAATGCTAACTTTGTTATCACAGATACCGCAGATAAGAGCATTAAACTGCGTTTGGCCAACAGCGGCGATGGCGAGCGTAGGGGTACAGGCGGTAGCAGGGTTTTGCCAAAATTTGCTTGGGTAGGGTTAGACTTTTATGATAACAACACGCCATTTTTAACAATACCGGTGCCGGGAGTATCTGATGTTGCAGCATCTATTGCAAATCCCGCGGATGTCTCTAGCGGGGTAACACTTACGCCTTTAAATGATGCAATTCCTTTTTATCCTAACAGTTGGCTAGATTGCACCATTTACTTAAAAAACTCGGCTGCTGAATCTATAGATTCTACATTGCTATTTGGTAATTATAATCGTATACACACCTATGCTACACTCGACTATTATTCATGGGCAAACTACATAACCTATCATTGGGGATATCAAAACAATAATTATAATCTGATGCAGCGCATTGGCTTTAAGACATCCTCTACAACTAACTATGCTAAAGATAAATCGGGATATCAATACCCACCAACTTATTGGGGAGACAATTTCTCTATGTATTTGCTGGATGGCGCGTATACAAACGAACAAGCATGGTTAATGCAAGGCGTCACAATTGGCAACACCGCTAAAGCCGACGGATCGGCGTCTGGAGTTGTTTATGCAACTCGCGGCCTTAAAATTGGTGGTTCGTTAACAATTAAAGCTGGCAATCAGACATTTGAGGGTGTCTACACCACGCTTGATGGCTTTGATGGTAACCTTGGCAGTGGCATATACTCTACATCTCAGGTTTATCAGCCCACATATCATCAGGCAATCACAAATACTAACCTCATATTTGGCGCTGCTGCAAATAAAACTGTTAGCCACGAAATCTTACATCCAGATTCTATTCATGGTTATGAGGGCAGAACGCTTTCTATTCTTGGTGGAAACATCTATGTTGGCGGAAGTTCGGCAGAAAATGCCAGAAGTATTTTAACAATAGATAGCGAAGTTAAAGATGGCATTAAGGTTGATGGTCAGGTAGAGGCAGATGGTGTAACCGTTACACCCATAAATAGTGGTTACAGAAACATCATAGCCTATACAGAAAATGGCAACCGTATGTACATTCAGCCTAACGAGATGATCGTTGGCGATGGCGGCACTATCATTGTTAGAGGAAACGCTAACGACCACGATAATGTTAATCCAGGGATTATCTATGTTCAATCTGGTGGCACACTAACATTAGAGAATGGGGCAAAAGTACTTACCTCTAAAATTGTCGTTGACGCTGGTGGGACCCTAAACATTCAAGGTAGCGCGCGTGTTATGGCGACGATAGTTATAAAGCATGGCGGCAAACTGGTAATCAGCGGTGGCGCTACCATTATTGGTGACGTTTTAGTTCGCGGTGATATGTCACTTGGCGGCACACTAACTGTTAATCTGCCGCAGCCCATGCCTTTAGATAATCCAGACACTGTTTGGAGCGAGGCAGATCCAAGATATCATGGTGTCTTTATTTTTAATGGCACAATCTTAGGCTCAGGAACGCTAAGTGTATCTGGTGCGCCATTTGTACAAGGAACATCAGGTAAGATTCACAATATGGTTAACAGCCAAGGATTTCCACCGCCTTTAATTACAGACGCGCAGGCGGCAAATATCTTTTGTACAGACCCAGATCCAGAGCCGGTGACTAACATCTGCAGGCACTTCTCTACAGGAAATTCTATTTGGATACTTGCCTCTACCGAAGGAGGTTAAGTTTAGAATTAGTTTTTTTATTATGCTGAGAAGGACTTGAGCTTATGCACTTCTATCGGTTACTGTTTGGTTATCAGTTTGCAAAATTTGCTATGCTAAAATGATACCTACGCGCTAGCATATGTCCACTTTAGCGCGTTTTTGAGGTGTGAAATTAAACTGACTTGAAAGGAAATATTATGGACACACAAACGATGAATGCGGGAGTGCAAGCATCTGAAGATCAAAAGGCAGACGTTAGTGTTAATGCTGCTAATGCCGGTAGCGCTACAGTTGCAACCGAAAACGAGATTCATAGAATTACCGACATTAATTCTGCCAGCGACTTTGAGCTTAAACATACTCCGAATGTTGTGGTTGAAGATGTTGACGATGGCAAAATTATTAAGGTGGGAATTGGTCTAAATGGGATTGCGCATCCACAGACTGAAGAGCACTATATAGGTTGGTTCAAGGTTTTTGATGGTAGCAATATTGTTGGCGAGCTTGCTTTTGCACCCACAACCACGCCGCAGGCAGAGTTTAAAATTGCTGGTGTAACAGAGAGGCTTATTGTTCAGGCATATTGTAATTTGCATGGCGTATGGGAAGCCTGTCTGTAAAAAGCCAGCAACTGTCTTAAAAGCTGCCAGTTTTAGAATCTAAGCATTACTTATAGCTAAAAAATATTAGAGTCGTTTTGTTCTATGAAAGCTCCCGCTGTTCCTATAAAGGTTATGTGGGAGCTTTTTTCTTGCTTGTTTCTAAGCTTATTGTTTTGTGGCAAGCTATGTGTTTCCATTGGCCTGTTATAGTGCACCTAGTACAATGCCAGCCAAAACACAACCTATGACCGTTCTTGTTGCTTGACAAAAAAAGTACGCTATGTTTAACTAAAAGTGTTAATTATTGCTAACTATCTTACTGCCAAAAGTGGTGTACAGAAGACAGCAAATTTAATATGTCTGTAGGCAAAGTAGACAAAAGGGCTTTTAAGAAGATGACGCGAATTAGTGACAAGAATTTTATAACTATGCAGACAGGAGTCAAATGCTAAGCCGCGATGCTGGACGCTTGTCTTTGCATTCTAAAGGAGCAATTGCAAAGTGTGTCATACTCCGATGGATTGGTCTTTGTGGCACCATTGGTGTTTTTGTAGGTATCGGCTGGCTTTTAGAGCGCATTGCTTATTCACAGGCGAACGCTTACGATCTTGTTATAGTCTGTGCCTTAGCAGCGGCAGGGATTTTTATTCGTTCAGCTTGTCTTTTTCTGGCTACGCGTTTTGCCCATAAGGCAGGAGCACAAGCAAAAAGCCACTTGCGCAAAGAATTATTTAATGCTGCTCACACTATGAGTACAACATGTCAAGCAAAAATTTCTGTGGCAGAAATGGTTCAGCTGGCAGTAGAGGGAGTCGATCACTTAGAGGTTTATGCCGGCCGTTATATACCGCAATTATTTTATGCTATTGCTGCACCAATTACGCTTTTTGTTTGCATCGTCTTTATAGATTTGCCAACTGCTTTGGCCTTGTTAGTTGCCGCTATACTTTTGCCACTATCACTTGTTGCAATTCAATCTATGGCTCGACGCCGTTCTTCTGGTTACTGGAATCGTTACACAGATTTAGGAGCAGCATTTTTAGAGAATCTACTTGGCTTAACTACTCTTAAAGTCTTTGGTAGCGATGAAAAGCGTCATCGTCAGATGAACGAGAACGCAGAGCGATTTCGTGTTGCAACCATGCGTGTACTTAGTATGCAATTAGGCTCTGTTAGTATTATGGATATTCTTACGTTTGGTGGTTCAGCAGTTGGTATTCTTGTTGTAGCGACACGCTTTGGATCTGGTGCTGTTGGCTTAGGCGGCTGCTTAATCGTTATGGCTTTGGCAGGTGAATTCCTTGTGCCTCTGCGACAGCTTGGATCGCTTTTTCATATTGCAACAACTGGCATGACTACAGGAAGACGTATTGCGCAAATTCTTGACGATGTTGCAACCCTAAATAATGATAATCCACAAACGCTTACTGTAGACTATTCTAGCGCACCAACGATTACCTTAAGTTCACTAAACTATGCTTATGAAGATGACCGCTTTGCTTTACGAGATGTCAACTTAAAGATTGGCTCTGGGCTAAGCGCCTTAGTTGGTGTTAGTGGCTGTGGAAAATCTACCTTAGCTCAGGTTATAGCACGTTTGCTTGTTGGCTATGACGGCAAGGTTAGTATTGGCGATTACGATATTTTAAACATTAGCAGTAAAGATTACGCAAGTCTTGTCACGCTTGTTTCGCATAATAGCTATATTTTCTCTGGAACGGTGCGCGATAATTTATTGCTGGGCAAGGCTTTAGCGAGTGATGATGAGCTTAAGCTAGCATTAGAGCATGTTGGCTTGCTAGCAGAGTTTGGTGATGGTTCTTCTGAGGCTGCCTTAGATGCGCAAATTAAAGAGGGCGGTAGTAATCTTTCTGGAGGGCAACGTCAGCGTCTGGCGATTGCACGCGGTTTGCTGCACGACAGTCTTATTTATATATTTGATGAAGCGCTTTCTAATATCGATCCAGAAAATGAACAGGCTATTTGCGCATTAATACACCAGCTAGCCAAGCACAAGACCGTTTTGCTTATCTCACATAGACTTTCTGTAGTTACAGATGCCAATGTTATCTATTGCATGAGTGCCGGCGCAATTGCAGAAAGCGGCAGTCATCAGGAGCTACTTAACTTAAATGGCATATATGCTCAGATGTATAACGAACAACACGAGCTTGAGCAGTTAGGAAGAGGGAATAGACTATGACGCGTTGGCAAACCATACGCTCTTTGCTCGTTTTGGGACGACCTTTAATGCCTATTGCGGTAATTGCGATTATATGTGGCGTGGTTGGCGCACTATGTGCCACCGCAATACCTGTGTTGGGGACCGCCTTGGGTTTGGAGTTCCTTGCGCGCTCTTTAGAGGCAGCCAATGGTCAAGGCGAGCAAGCTAGCATGCTATTGTCTCCTGCTGTTGCCATTGCGCTTATTGCTATCTTTGTTGTTGCGCGCACCGCCATGCGCGCAGCCGAGCAATACTGTAATCATCTTTTTGCCTTTAAGTTGTTAGCGCACATTCGCGATCGCGTTTTTGCTGTCTTAAGAAAGCTTGCGCCGGCGCGGCTAGAGAGTCGTGACGCCGGTGACCTTGTTACCATGATAACTGCCGATGTAGAGCTTTTAGAGGTATTTTTTGCGCATACAATTTCACCAGTTGCTATAGCTGTTATCTTTTGCCTGGCAATGGTTATTTTTCTGGCTTTGATGCATCCTGTCTTTGCAATACTTGCCATTCTTGCATATATATTGGTAGGCGTAGTTATTCCTTTACTTGTGTCGCGTTATGGACGTGAGGACGGGCGTGGCTTGCGCGCAAATAGCGCACAGATGGCATCTGTGCTTGTAGATGGTCTTAGAGGTATGCGCGAACTTGTGCAATATGACAAAGTCAGCAATCACCGCGAACGTATAAACGCAAGGAGTAGAGACTTAGAGCAAGCCACAGGTAGGCTGCGTAGCCTTGAGGGTCTTGCGTTAGGTGGCACAGAAGCTGCTATTTTGGCTGCAACTATTGTTCTTCTTTGTCTTGGCGCAGTGCTTGTAATGCAGGGTTTAGCGCGTTTTGATGCCTTGGCACTGTCTACGGTTGCTTTAATGAGTTCATTTGGCCCTGTTGTTGCTTTGGCAGGACTGGCAAATAATTTGGTGCAAACGCTGGCTGCTGGCGAACGTATTTGTACCTTGCTTGAAGAAAAGCCTATAGTTTTAGAGCGTAGTGATGGAGTAGATCTGCCTATTAATATTGGCGGTATTATTTGTGATGACGTTAACTTTGCCTATGGCACAAGTGCAAAAGACGCTACTGATGATGCACCAAAATCTGTTTTAAAGCAGTTTAATCTTATAGCAAAGCCTGCACAAATATTAGGTATACGTGGCGCAAGCGGTTGTGGCAAAAGTACTTTGCTAAGGTTAATGATGCGTTTTTGGGATGTTGATGCTGGGCGTATTGCAATTGGATCTGGCTTAAATGCAGGTGATGAACTTAGAAATGAAGTCAATACAGAGGCCAAAGACGATATAAGAAATGTAGCTAATGGAAAGACCAAAGGCAATATTAGAAATGAAGCAAGCGCCAAAGCTAGTGAGGCGCATAGTGATTGTTATGATGTTCGCGAGATTAACACAGCATCGTTAAGGCGCAGTGAAGGTTTCATGATGCAAGAGACAGTGCTCTTTGATGATAGTATCGCCAATAATGTACGCATTGCCAAACCTGAGGCAAGCGATGCAGAAGTAGAGGCGGTTTGTCGTAAGGCGGCTCTTCATGACTTTATTAGCAGTTTACCTAAAGGGTATGAGACTAGAGCGGGAGAACTGGGCGATGCTTTGTCTAGTGGCGAAAAACAGCGCATTGGATTGGCACGCATATTGCTGCATGATGCTCCAATTTTGTTATTAGACGAACCAACTTCTAACCTTGATGCCTTAAATGAGGCACTAGTATTAGATTGCTTGCGAAAGGAATCTAAAGGCAAAACAGTGGTTATTGTTTCACATCGCGCGTCTACAATGAGCGTTACAGACACGGTTGTACAAATGTAGATTAATGGCAGTTCACCGTAGGACACATTTTATTTGCACGGTGTATTACCAAAAATATTCGCAGGGATTTGTAGGGTCATTAGCAGTAAGCTTAAACAAAAGGAGTAGAGGATGAAAAGCGAAACGGTCCAAGTAGAGGAAGCAGTGGTACTAGAAGCTAAACAAGAGAGCCTATGGCGACGCGCACGACGTGTGTTATTTGTTGTCTTGGGTTTTGTTTTCTTTGGTCTTGGTGCGGTAGGTGCCTTTGTGCCAATTTTACCTACGACACCATTTTTGTTACTGGCCGCAGCATGTTTCTCGCGAGGCTCAAAACGCTTTGACAGATGGTTTACATCTACAAAACTCTACAAACGTTATTTAGAAAGCTTTGTTCGTGAACGCTCTATGACCTTGCGAACTAAAGTGTCTCTATGTGCGTTTGCAAGTACAATGCTGATAATAGCTTTTATTCTTGCACCGGTTTTGCCAGCACGAATCCTTATTGTCGCTGTAATTATCTTTAAGTACTACTACTTTATTTTTCGTATTAAGACAATCAAGGAGCCTGTAAAGCAAGAAGCCCAAGAAAGCTAAAAGTACATCATTTAAAACTCATGGCGCTCAAATTGCTCTTGAGATTCAAGCTCAGTTAAGTCCTCGTCGTTGGTGAACTCATCATCGATGGCAAGCTCTTCGGGTTTCTCGGCATTATTAAGAAACGCTTCTAGTGCCTCAGGGCTAACATCCTCTTCTGCTATTATGATAGCATAAGTGTTTGCTATCTCATTAGCTTGTTCGCGCCTTAAGTTAGCTTTGGCATGTAACTCTGATTCATCTAAAAGCTTTGCCTCATAGTAAAGTGAACGCACGACATATTCAGCCAGTTTGATGTCAAAGGAGCCTAGCTGTAACATGGTAACCATAGACTTCGGTTCTAGTGAAAAGAGTATGTCGCCAGGTATATCTACAGCGTCACTAATGGCGTTTTCTATAGCTTTAACATCATCTTTAGTTTCGCGATAGCCGCCCATTAAGGACTTGCGTATCACTGTTGCCAGCTGCAAGACCATGCGCATTATATAGTCATTCTCAAACATTGCTGCCTCGATTCTTTAATGAGTTTCTGTAAAGAGTTTCTGTAATGAGTTTCTTTAAGGAGTTTCTTTAAGGAGTTTCTGTAAATTGGTGACAAGTTGAAGTTTACTTTTATGCTTTCTCGCATACTTTTCGCGCCTGCTTTTTGCATCTGTTTTACTTATTAGTTTTACTCGCATGTTTCGCGCATCTGTTTTACTTATAGGCATTGTTTGCATGTGCTATTTGCTGTCTTCAGCCATGCCTGATTCGTAGCTTAAACCTAAATGCTCAAATGCTCTTTTGGTAGCCATACGACCTTTAGGAGTGCGCACGAGTAGGCCTTGTTGTAACAAATAGGGCTCATAGACATCCTCTAAGCTTTCGGCATCTTCGCCTAAGGCGCTTGCTATTGTATTAAGACCCACTGCGCGACCGGCAAAAGTTTGTGTAAGCAGGCGTAGAACCTTGTTGTCCATAGAGTCTAAACCCAGCTCATCTACTTCAAAGAAGCTAAGAGCGTCAGAGGCAACAGCCTGTGAAATTTCTCCATCGCGGCGTACCATAGCAAAGTCGCGAACACGTTTAAGCAATCTGTTTGCTAAACGCGGTGTTCCCCTAGAGCGTCTTGCGATTTCATAGGCACCATGTTTGTCTATGCTAACTCCTAGAATTGTTGCCGAACGCACAACAATGTCATGAAGCTCGTCTGGCGAATAGTAATCTAAACGAAACGCAATGCCAAAGCGATCGCGTAAAGGTCCGGTTAAAAGTCCTGTTCGCGTTGTAGCGCCAATTAGTGTAAAAGGGGGAACATCTAATCTGATCGATCTTGCGGCAGGTCCCTTGCCAATAACAATGTCTAAGAAAAAATCCTCCATTGCAGGATATAAAACCTCTTCTACTGCACGGTTTAGTCTATGAATCTCGTCTATAAAAAGGACATCACCAGCTTCTAAGTTTGTAAGAATGGCGGCAAGGTCTCCAGTGCGCTCAATCGCCGGACCGCTTGTGGTCTTTATGGCTGCACCAAGTTCATTGGCAACAACTCCGGCAAGCGTTGTTTTGCCAAGACCAGGAGGTCCAGAAAAAAGTAGATGATCAAGTGCATCGCCGCGCGTGCGGCAAGCCTCAATGAGTACAGCAAGATTTTCCTTAACGCGACTTTGCCCTAGATAGTCTTCTAGTAGCTGTGGACGTAGTGTTCTATCTAACCCTAAGTCATCTTCGCTAAACTCAGGTGTAAGTATGCGTTGCTCTTTTATTGTGTCGCATGCTGTGTTGTCTGCCAAGATATCCATTACATTATCTGCTGTGTTTTCTACTGCGTTAGATGTTGCAGCTTCATGGTTGACTTCCTTGCTAAAAGCATCTTTAATGTCTTTAGCTTCCCAGATGCTCATAACTTACTTCCTAACCTTTGTAATGCGTAGCGTAAAAGGGCCTCGGTTCCCGTACTTGCGCTTATACTTAATTCCTTGTCGTTGTCATAACCTTGTAGTGCAACAGATATTTCTGCGGAACTAAAGCCCATTGTTAAAAGCGCTTCTTTGGCTTCAGCAATTCGTTTTGCCTCTAATGTCGTCTTGTCGTCTATCGTGTTGTTACCTACGTCATTTTCATTAGAAGAGATTTTAATGGCTGTGGCAGCTTGTTCATATCTGGCGCGTAGTTCTAAAGCAATACGTTGGGCAGTTTTTTTACCTACTCCTGAAACACTGGAAAGTTGCGTGATATCTTCTTGGGCAATGATAAGCATTAATTGGGTGACATCAAATGCAGAGAGTAGTCCTAGTGCAACTTTTGGACCAACACCAGACACAGAAATTAAATCGCAAAAAAGCTCGTGTTGTAGTATGCTATCAAAACCATATAAACTTATACTATCATCTCTGACAATCATTTCTGTGTGAACGGTTGCGCTTTTCTCAACATCTAATTTTGCTAAAACTGTGGCAGGTAAGTGAACCAAAAAGCCCACACCGCCAACATCTAAAATGGCGCTGCTTTCATTGGTGGCTATGATAGTTCCTGTAAGTTGTGCAATCAAGTGACTTATCTTTCTAATTGTTTTTGGCTAGTGCATTTCTGTTCTTAACCTTGCGTGACAGATTGCTGCCGCCAAGGCATCGCTGGCATGGTCTGGCTTGGGCGTGTGGTCTAAGCCTAAGATAGCTTTAACCATAAATGCAACTTGGTCTTTTTCTGCGGCTCCATTGCCAACTATACTGCTTTTTATTGCGGCTGGCGAGTACTCGCCAATAGATAGTTCTGCGGTTGCAGCCGCCAATAGCGCCGCGCCTCTGGCCTGGGCGGTAGCAATGGCACTTCTAGAGTTACCCTTATGATAAACAGTCTCTATGCCTAGTTCGCTTGGCTGGTATTTGGCAACTACATGGGCAATCTCATTGGCTATGTGTTTTAACCGCAAGCCAATTTTTGTGCTTGCATCTGTGCTTATAGACCCATACGCAAGAGCTCTA
>JAIRQA010000129.1 GCA_031256715.1 Coriobacteriales bacterium
CGAAACTTTGCATAGTTAACGCTACGCTTAACGAAAACTTTAAGACTTAACGAAACGCGTAGCGATGAGTTTGAAATGAGCAATTTGACATCCCGCTCACGAACTGTCATTATTCCTCTTTTGAATTTTTTTGCTCTGTATGCTTAAGTGTTGTGTTTTATTACTCATTGCTAATGCATTCGAAGCGAAAAGGGTTTCAGATTTTTACATCACCAGCATTGTTGCGCTAACTATAAAAGTGTACTGTGCGGTGTGTATTTTCGTGTGCTTTCAAACTGAAGAAAACACCCAATATAGAAGGTTGTGCCAGTATGAATGTTGCTATTTTTGTCATTTTGGATAAAATTTTGTAGCGTTGTCTCTGGTAGTGGGGTTGACTTAATCAGCGTAGCGATGACTTTACAAATTTACCTGTTAAACGTGATCGTTAAACGTGATAAACGCCCCAGGTTGCCTAGGTGACGCCATAGGCGTGCTACAGGTGCTACAGGTGCGCTAGGTGCGCACTAGGCGAATTGCCTATTGTGAAACTTGTTTATTTGCGTTACACTAAGCTTATATGCTAGCAATCAATCAGAGGGACGCCTGATGTTCATCAACCAAAGCGCAATGCATAATTTGCTTGCAACAGATTCGGCTATGTCCGAGGGGGTGCTGCTCAACCCATCGTTGACAGTCTATGTTGCTACTGTCCTAACAGTATTGTTGATATGTTCTTATATCGTTTTGTTTTTCGTTTATTGGCGCTATCGCAAGACGTTAGGAAATGCTTGCGATGATATCAATGACGAGAAAAACTACCCAAAAGAAGAATCCTGGTTTGCAAAGCGATTCGGTCGCAAAAGTAGTTCGTCTTTTAGCGGTGACAACTATTTTAGCGCCATAGAGACGCCTCAGGAGTTTACGCGTGCATGTAGTTTATATAATACAGAGGTTGTTGCAGTCCCTGAGTCTACCGGCATAAAAGAAAGTCACGAGAGACAAGCTCCAGTGATGCGTGAAAACATACAAAAAATCTACACTCCAAAACTAAAGTCTGTCTATATGCCTAAACATGCTAAGGTACCGCAGATTCAACAGCTAGAGCAAGAACAAAATGCGCAACAAGGGGATGTGATGTTGCGCAAAATTAGTTAGTCTAAGCAAGAAGAGTGTATTCTTTTGCGACCTCAAGCCTTGCCAGTGTAAAATCGCGTCCGATAAGTGCAATAGACTCAAATAGCGGAGGCGACACCATATTGCCGCAAATGGCAACTCTTATAGCCTGAAAAACCAGCTTGGGCTTCACTGCTAAATGTTCGGGGATGCTACGTAGAGCGGCTTCGATATTCTCATGAGTCCACGCTAGCTTGCTATCATTAATACTTGCTAGTGTTTCAATGGCAATTTGTAAGAATTTGTTAGCGTCTGCGACTCGTAGGCACTTCTCGACAGAATTTTTATCTAAAGTGACTTCAGGCCCGCTAAAGAGGTAGGCAATCATTGGGGCTGCATCTGCAAAAGTTTGAATGCGCTCGACAATAAGTGGCTGTAGCTGCAAGTACCAACTGCGTTTGGCGTAAATATCGTCTGTGCTCTTTGGTGCAAGAGGCAAGTTGTGTAGCAGTTCTGATTCTGTTAGCCAAGGCGCTAATGCATCCAGAAAAGCTTCTGCACTCATCTCTTTCATGTAATCGCGGTTTATCCAATTTAGCTTGTTGGCGTCAAAGACAGCAGGGTTTTTAGAGACGCGCTCTAGGTCAAAAGCAGTTTTTAGCTGCTCGCGCGAAAAAATAGTCGTTTCTCCATCGGGTGCCCAACCAAGCAAACTTAGATAGTTAACCAAAGCATCGCTTAAATATCCGGCGTCGCGATACGCCTCTACAGAGGTTGCTCCATGCCTTTTAGAGAGTCGCTTGCCATCGCTACCAAGAATCATAGAAAGATGGGCAAAAACTGGAACAGTAGCTCCTAATGCCTCGTAAACTAAAATCTGCTTTGGTGTATTAGAAAGGTGATCGTCTCCGCGAATGACATGGCTGATTTGCATTAGGTAATCGTCGGCGCAAACAACAAAATTATAGGTTGGCGTGCCATCACTTCTTACCATGATAAAATCATCTAGCTCAGAAATTGGAACGGTGATACTGCCATAAACGGCATCGTCAAATGTGATGTCGCCTCTGTTTAGGGGAATCTTTAAGCGCCATGTATGTGGCTCACCGGCCGCAATGCGCGCTTGCGCCTCATCTGTGCTTATTAAGCGACAGCAGCGGTCATAACCGTAGTTTTGCTTGGCTGCACAAGCGATTTCGCGCTTGGCGTTTAGCTCTTTGGGGCTGCAAAAGCATGGATAAACATGGTCGCTTTCCATCATTTGCTTAAGCAGTTCTTTATAAGTCTCGCTTCGTTGTGTTTGTTGATAAGGACCAAAATCACCGCCCACTTCTGGGCCTTCGTCCCAGTTTAGCCCTAGCCAGCGTAGTGAACGAATAATCTGGGTGGTGTTTTCTAATGTCGAGCGTTCGGGATCGGTGTCTTCGATGCGCAATATGAATTTGCCATTGTGCTGCTTGGCAAATGCCCAGTTGTAGATAGCTGTTCGCGCTCCACCAATGTGTAAGTTGCCCGTGGGGGAGGGCGCAAAACGCACGCGGATATTACTTTCTGTAGTCAATCTTTTACCTTTCTTGCTATTGTACTAGTGTGATAGTAAGCTAGCATATTAGCCTTTATGATAGACATCTTAGTTTTCGCAATAATATCTTGCCTTATTGTTTTATTTTACCAATACACGACGATGTAAAACGTCATGAAACATTGGCAGGCTACTGCAGGTCTGCCTGGCGGGTGGCTGCAAGTCTGCCTGGCGACCGCAGGCTTACCTGGCGCTCGCAGGTTTGCCTGACGTTTGCTGGAATAGCGGGCGCTCGCATGTTTGCCTGACGTTTGCTGGATTAGCGGGCGACCGCAGGTCGCCCCTACTATGACCTCAGGCGCAGTGCAATTTTTGCGTCATCTAGTTCTGTTTGCGTGGCACTTGCCATTGTACCTAAAGTAATTCCACCTTTAAAGCCAACAATCAAGGCATCGCGACCGGCACGTGTATACACACCACTGAAGCGCTCGCCATAAGCAAAAAGACCTGTAAGTATATTATAAGGAACTAGCTCGTTTTGTGGGGCTTGGGGAGTTGTGTTTAGCATGCTATACTGCTGACAGTACTCCTGAACAATATGTGTTGGCCACTCATTAGAGCATTCTTCAGACAACTCATTAGAGCATTCTTTAGACATCTCATCAGAAATCTCATCAGACATCTCATCAAACATCGCTTCAGACATCTCATCAGACAAACCTTCAGACCACACTTCAGGCAGCTCTTCATTTTTGTTTGCCTGACAAACAGCTTCTAAGCTTTTATCTGTTGGGTTATTTGCATCCCATTTACCATTGGCTAGAGCAATTTGCCATTCACTTTTAGACACGCCTCTTCCGGCAACAACACCTACCGAGCCGTAGCCGTCATTAGGTTTAATTATCCAGCGATCTTTGTCATTAATCAAGGCTTCTAAATCTGCTTCTGCACTGCTAAGGTGCACAGTGTATGGCAAATGTCTGCATATAAACTGCCTTTCTTCTAAGCTTAGAAAGTCGTTTGTCTGAGGTAGGTGTAATACCCTGAAAACCTCCTTGCTATGCGCAATATGAGTACGAAACCCGCCTTGCATGCACACAGTGCCATTTTTAACGGCAGCAACAAGCGCAAATGCCCCTCTTAGCGCATTTTGACGCATTACGCTATCGTAGTCCATTACGCTATCGTTGTCTTTAAAAGTATCTGTACAAAAAATGTTATCTAGCCATTTTTTTGTGGTAGTGTTTAATTTTCCCTGAGCAATGTTTATTGGTTCAGAACCTGATACGCCATCTATAGCACTTTGTACTTTGTTATTCAGCTTCGCGCTTAGTTCGGCTACAAGTTCTGCCATAATTTCCATAGTGACAGCACGGCGATAAATGACATCTACCTGTTGCGGCGTTTTGTGAGCCGGATGATTTTTGTTAATGTCTGTGGCGTAAAGTTTGTTACCGCAAAAGTGTAAGTCTTGCATATCTGCAATTAAGCAATTATATCCATATGCTAAAAATCTGCTGCGGAACTCTTCTAGCTCATAGATGGTCGCGCTTTCACGATAATCGACAATCGCAATCGTTGGCTGTGTCGCAATCGTTGACTGTGTCGCAATCGTTGACTGTGTCTCAGTAGTCCCAGCCACGTCAACCGCACTAGCATCAAAATCTGACGTCAAGCACGTTTGCGTTTTTCTCCACATAATAAAGATCTTTGTAAACTGTTCTACCCATGGGTCAAAAAGCTCCTGAGCATGCAATGTGCAATCGTGAGTATTATATTGTTTGTAAGTGTTAGAGACAGCAATAGCATCACAAATAGCTCTGTCTTCGTTCATGGCGCTAGAGCCATCGGTATTAAATTCGCAAAACTTGAAGTCTCCCGATTGTTCATCATAAAAAATATCGATGCGCATAATGGGAATCAGACATTCGTAGCCACTATCTGTAGTAATCAGGTATTCTAAAAGTGGCGAGAAGCCAAAGAGTTTGCGATAGCCTTCGTCATTTAAGTAGCGCCAAGTGACCTTTTTTAGAATTGCGATTGTTGTGTTAGCGATTTCATTAAGTCGTTTTAATGTTGCAACATTATAAATTTTGGGGAGAAAACCCATGCTCACAACATTGCCATGGTAGATAGCCGTCGAAGCGTCAAGCGATTGCTGGGTAGCAACTCTACCATCCATGTCGCCGTTAAGCGCGTAGAACTGTTCGCGATATTTTCGTTCTTGTTCATTCATTATAGGCTAGGGGTTTCGTCTTGTGTTTGTTTTTGAGCTGCGACGGCGAAGTCTGCGACGGCGAAATCTGCGATGGCAAATTGGGAGTGCGCTTGGTCTGCGGCAGCGAAATCTGCGACGGCGAAATCTAATAGTGTTTTGCGCTCACGCACTAGTATGGCAAGTGGTTCAAGAAAATGACGCTCTTGTTCCGGAAGCCCATTGTTAGCGAATTCTAACATCTCTTCAAGCCAGTCGGTTGCCGGGCGGTTGTAAATTATGGTCTTAAAGCCATCTTTAGCTAAAGCTTCTTTTGCTAACACAATGTCATCTGCAGAAATGTTTAAAAAGGTATTGGCGAAATCCATTAAAGCTTGCCTTTGATAAAAAATCCCTTTGATCAGCGCGACGTAGGCTAGAGCGTATGTTAATGGCAAAGAGTCTGCAGGGCGAATCTCTACATAGTTTTTTAAGCGCGCATCATAAAAAAACAATGACAGCATGTGTTCAACAATGCGCTCTGGGTTAGTGTTTGGGTTATAGCGATCTTTGTACGCAGCAAGTGCCTGCACAAAACTTAGATTACCAACATAAACCATTGGCTCACCATTGTCGCCTGTGGGAAGAAAAATTGCCGGTGCGTCTAAGATATCTGCCGCATATTGATAAAAACCATAATTGTCGTTTAAAGCATGCGGCGCGGTCATGGCGCGGCACTTATCTACATTGCTCCAAATTTTAGTGCGCGCCATACGCATTAAGGCCTCGTCATTTGTCGTCTTTGTTAATACAGAAGCGTCATCAATCTTCGTTGCTAAAGCAGAAGCGTCATCATTCGTTTTGCTTATAGCAGACCTGCTACCAATCGCTTCGCCCTCAAAACATGGCGAATTGTCGGTGATAAAGGCAAGCAGGGGAGCCAAAATTGAGGAAACTCGCAGCTTTAAGATGGCATCTGCTTCGCTAGAGAAATCGACGCTTACCTGGCAAGAAGTTGATGCTCGCATCATGTTTTTGGCGTATTTGCCGGTACTTGTAAAGTACTTGTCCATATAGTAGTAACGCTTTTTTGGTATTAAAGGTATATCTGAGGCTTTAGCTGTGGGGTGACAACCAATTGTAAGTAGCATTAAGCCCTTTTGTTCAAGAACAGGATTTATCTCGTCTAAAAACTGTTGATAAATTTGCTCAATCTTGGTAATTTCTGTGACCGGACCTATGCTTATTTCTATTTGCGCACCTGGTTCTAATGTTATGACTGATTTATCGCGAATCAGACCTACCAGATATTCGTCGCCTGCGTCATCGCATTCGAATATGCTATCTTCATAGTATGATTGTATGCTAGCAAGCACATCTTCTACTCCACATTCGCCTGTAAAAGAAACAAGCTCATTGGTGTCTTTTTTAACGATGAAATGCTCTAGTTCAAAGCCCAGGCAAGCGCCGCATGGTAGCTCGTAGCCTTTGCGCAAATACGCAACTATCGCCTCTTGCCACAGCAAACGTGCCTGTGATTCACGTTTCGCTTTGGCTTCGGCAGACATTATTGCTCCTGTAAGTGGTTCCACAACCACACCCGCGTTTTTAAGCATAGAATTCATTGCTTCTTGCGATACTCTTGGTGACATCTTCACGCTCTCTCTGTTAGAATTTCTATTTGAATTTCTACGAGAATTCTGTATTGGAATCCTGTATAGTAATCCTTGTACGACAATATCCTTAAGGAGGAATTAATGTCTAATATCAGCAGCGCCAGTAGCAGTCAAACCAATCGCACAAGCGATAGCACCGTTAACCCTTCCCATGGTAATTCTTATGTCTTTACCTCCGAAAGCGTCACCGAAGGCCATCCCGACAAAGTTTGTGACCAAATATCTGACGCAGTACTGGATGCTATTTTAACCGAAGAAGCACGATTACAGGTTAACGGCTATATGTCAGCCGACAAAACTCCTGCTGACGTAAACAATGTTCGTGTTGCTTGCGAGACCATGGTAACAGAGGGACAGGCATTTTTGGCTGGCGAAATTCGCACCCAAGCTTATGTAGACATCGACTCTATAGTTCGCGAAGTTGCGCATGATATTGGCTATGACGACCCAGAAAGTGGATTTCATTACAAGTCTATAGGTATCTCGAATTCTATTCATTCACAAAGTGTTGATATCGCTCGTGGCGTAGACGAGTCCTATGAGCACCAACATGGCATTGGGCAAAGCGATCCTTACGAGGCAACAGGCGCAGGCGATCAGGGCATGATGTTTGGCTATGCCTGCGACGAAACCGATACCTTTATGCCTATGCCAATTTTTTTGGCACACCGCCTAGCCGAGCAACTTAGCGCCGTGCGCAAGGATGGCACGTTGCCATACCTGCGTCCGGATGGCAAGACGCAAGTTTCGGTGCGCTATGTGAATGGCAGGCCGCAAAATGTTTCAACCGTGCTAATCTCTTCTCAACATACTGCAGATATAGATGTTCAGACTACTTTGCGTTCGGATCTTATAAAACACGTAATTACGCCCACATTTGAACGTTTTAATATAGATTGGAGAGAAGCTGCCGTGCATGTAAATCCCACTGGGCGTTTTGTCGTTGGTGGTCCGGCTGGTGATACCGGACTTACCGGTCGCAAGATTATAGTTGATACATATGGTGGCTATGCACGGCATGGAGGTGGCGCATTTAGTGGCAAAGACGCTACTAAGGTGGATCGCTCGGCAGCTTATGCCGCGCGGTGGGTTGCCAAAAATATAGTTGCGGCTGGGTTGGCAAGTCGCTGTGAGGTAGAGATTGCCTATGGGATTGGCATTGCCGAGCCACTCTCTTTACTTGTAGAGACTTTTGGCACACAAACTGTAGATCAAGCCAAGCTTGAAGATGCTGTGCGTTCGGTTTTTGACTTGCGTCCGGCAGCAATCATAGAAGCTCTTAAGCTGCGTCGTCCAATCTTTCGCAAGACTGCGGCATATGGTCACTTTGGGCGCGAACTTCCCGAGTTTACTTGGGAAAGCACAAATCGCGTACAGGAATTGCAAAGTTTGGTGTAGCTAACTTTTAATGATATTATTTTATGATGTGGCCGTTTTTTAATGATGCGGCAATCGCTATGAAGTCTTCTTTTGTGATGCGACAATCGCTATGATGTGGCTGTCTTTTATGATGTGGCAATCAGCCAGTCTTCATAGACAGCCTGAATCATAGCCTTGCCGCCAGGCTTGTAGGCGCCATTCTCGCGCAATGCGGCTTTGGCAATACAGAGGTATTCTTCAGACTCTATAAAGCCTTGGGAGTCTAGCTTGCCGTTTTGCAACCTTTGCCAAGCTGCTTTTACCAATGCTTTTAGGTGTTCAATATCTCTATGGGCTAGGTCAAATTCGGCTAGTGGCGGCATTGTCATGATGCCGCGCTCGCGCAGAGGCTCTATAAATATATCGGCTCCACCGCTGATTTGCCAATCATAAAACTCTGGCATGCAACTTAAAGCGAGCTTGTAAAATTCAATTTGCCGCTCGTAGTTGCTGCCCTTAACTCTATCTTCTTTAAAGCGTCCGGTTTTAAAATCAAGGATGCGCAAGGTCTTATTTTCGTTATCTTTAAGCAAGACATCTATGTAGCCCATAAGCGGAATATCCTCAAAAGAGATATTACAAATTTTTAGCTCAGAAATAACGTCACCTGTAAGTATTTTTGGCAATTTGCCAACAAATTCATTAACTATGTAGTAATAACGTTGTTGTAATTGATTAATAATCTCAGAGTTATAGTCTAAATGAGCAAGTTCACGTTTGGTTTTCTCTATGAGCGTTTCAAGAACCTGAAAATCGCGTCTGCCATTAGCATCTGTCTTGTTATGATAAATGTTAATATAATCCTGAAAAAACTTATGCATGAGGTTGCCAAATTCGACGCTATAGTTGGGTGCCTCGGGTAATTTCAGTAGCCTTTTGTTAAAAATGCTTGTTCCGGTAATGTCATTTGGGTTAAATTCGACGATGCTATTTAAGAGCGAGGCAGAAAGAGGTCGCTCGCTCATAAGCTTGCGACAGTAATAAACAATATTAGCTGCATCTGGCATATAATTCGCTTGCCAACAATTACGCGAGACATCGGTTACATCTAAGGGACTTAAGTCTGCGTTCTCTAAATCTAAATCTATAAGTTCTCTAACTAATCCAGGTGTCGCCAAGTGTAATTCCAGTTCGTTTCGTGCTCTGGTAATAGCTACAAAAAGTAGGCGACGACGGTCATCGTCTTCAGGTTCGTTGCTAAGAAAGATATTGTATGGCGAAAGCCTTGTATCCGTGCGATTAGAGTGCCAGGTTTTGTCGTCTGCGTCTAAGATATAAACCAGATCATATTCCAAACCCTTAGAGCTATGTGCGGTAGTAAGAGTGATGGCGTTTTCTTTAGATACAGGTATTTGCACATTTAGGTCTTGATTAAAAGAGCTTGCATCATCTAGTAGGCGCACAATGTCGCTAAGCCGCGGATTCTGAAAATTATAATCGCTGCTGTTACCAGTGAGTTTCGCAGCCGTTTTGGCATCTGCAAGCTCATCCTCGACAAAAGAAAATAAACGCCGCAAGCCATAGTTAAATTCAATTAGACGATAAGAGCCTTCAGACACTTGCTTCTCATAATATTCACGAAGTGGTGCGCTTAGAGTAAATAGCATTTCGCGAACTGGGGTAGATGGAGCTATTGCAGCCATATTACGCAGCCATTCAGCACATTTGCGAATAGAGCTTCGTTGCGTTTTATTCATTGAATTAAGCCAGCTACGTGCTTCTTTAGCCTCTATAGCGAAGTTAAGATATTCAGTTTTGGCAATGCCTAGCTCGCAAGAGGCAAAAATTTGCGGCAGTTCAACCTCTGCTCGAACCTTGTCGCCAAGACTAAGCGCTGCGGCAAACCGCATTAATGCAAGCAGAGTTTGTAAGGTATCCATTTTGTTTACCTCGGCCTGAATTTTGTAGTTAAAAGCAATGTGAAAATGTTCAAGGTAGGGGATAAGATCTAAAAGGCTTTGATGTTTAGCAGCAATCACCGCAATTTCTGTTCCCTTGTTCTTGGAATTGTTCATGAAGCCATTGTTTATACGCTCGCGAATTAGCCGTGCAACGTTCCAATACTGTGTGCTTTTATCGCTATAAGCCTGTGCTTTAAAGTTTGTTTGTGTATCTGGTGTGCTTTCGCGAAATGCTTGCAGACATTTATCAGTGGCGCTAGACGGCAGTCTGCTCTCTATGTAGGCTGCCACTGATTTCCCCAGCTCTACAAGTGGGCTTGTAGAACGGTAGTTGGTTAAAAGCACGATTCGCTTTGCTTGATATTGCTTTTCAAAGCCGTTGAGAAGTTCTACGCTTGCTCCCTGAAAGCGCATGATTGCTTGATCGTCATCGCCAACGACCAAAAGGTTAATTTTTTCCTCTGGTTTTGCTGACAGTATTTGCTCTACCAATAGCATCTGTGAGCCATTTGTGTCCTGAAACTCATCGATCATAATATACTGATAGCGCTCTGCAAGTTCGTGTTGTAGCTCGGGATGCTTCTGAATGGCATTAATGGCGTCTAAAATCATGTCATCAAAGTCATAGTAGGCGCTGGCGTTCATCCACTCTAAATAGCGGTCATAAACATCCAATGCGTTAAGCAGCTTTTTTGTAACCCAGTAGTCTTTAAGACGGCGGTTGTTATAAGCGTCCTTCTCAAAAAAACGTTCTCTTAATTTTTTGCTAAATTCTGTAGTTTTGCCGGTTCTGCTCGCTGCGTCGTCGTCATCTAGCCTACAAAAGCTATCAAAGGCTTCTTCCAACACCTGAATATATGGCTTGTAAGCAGTTGTTAGGTTTGTAAGTCCTGAAATTCGTTTGCCAAACTTTTTGCTGCATTTTGCCAATTCTTGCAAGGCATTTGTGCGCATCTCTTCTAATAGTTGCTCTTTAAACTCTCTGTTGCCGGATAGTGAAGAGCTTACAAGCTCGCAAATGTTTGTTTGCTCATGAATAAAGTCAAAGAGTTCTAGGTTTTGCTGACAGATTTCTCTGATTTGAGATGATGTCATGCCACACTTTTTTAGACCGCCAAAAAGGCCATGGACGGAGCTGAGATTGCCATTTATAGTGCCAAAAGGAGCCTGATATAAAGCATCTTTTAGTCTTAACTGCTGCAAGAGCTTATTTATTTTTCTGGCAGCAACTAAGGGGCTTATAGTGCGCTCGAAGGCGCTATTTGGGAAGTACTTTGTATATTTAGACCGTAGGCTTTGCGCGAAGCCATGAAAGGTGGCAACTTGCACCTCGTAAGCCATGCTGCCTACAAAACTTGCTAAACGTTGCGTCATGGCAATGGCGCCTGCTTCGGTGTATGTTAAACATAAGATATTTTCTGGACGAACATCGCGAGTAGCAAGTATATTGGCTACGCGCAAACTAAGAAGTTGTGTCTTTCCGGTTCCAGGGCCTGCAACAACTAGCACTGCCCCCTCTAATGTCTCTACAGCTTCACGCTGCTTATCGTTTAGCGTATTCATGGCGTTTGCGATAGTTTCGCTGACATCGTGCATTGGCATCTCCCATTTGTTTATCGTGACGCGAGCGTATCCCGCGCCTTACTAATCAAAAATCGGCTCAGCACTGGCTAAGCGCCGGTTTTGCACCAGTTTCGCATTGGCTTTGCATTGGCTCTGTGCCGGCTTTGCATTGGCTCCGCAACGACTCCGCAACGACTCCGCAACGACTCCGCACCAGCTTCGCACTAGTTCCGCACTGGCTTCACACTGGCTTTGCACTGGCTTCGCGGATTTTTGATTATCGCGATTAAATGCGCCAAATACTATAGCAGTTTCGCGAACGCATTCGGATGCAAAAATGCTTGTTGGCTAAGCGCTATTTGGTTTAAATGTTCTAGTTTTTAATGATCTAGGCTTTGGGCATCTCGATAACAACAATATGCGCGTCTTCTAGGGCATCAATTACGATGTCCTCCTCAACAATTTCTAGAGCATCACGCTCGTGTAAGCCTATACCATTAACGCGTATTTTTCCTTCAGCCAAGGCTAAATAAGCCTGTCTGCCAACCGAAACCGTGAATGGTAGTGATTTGCCGGCGCTAAGGTAGCTTGCATACATGTTAATATCTTGATGCATTTTAATGGGCGCGGTGTTAGTCGCATTATTTATAGATGTTGCCATAGGCATCCAGACATTAATTCTGTCCTCCCAAGCAAAACGATGATCGCCATAATTTGGTTCGTAGCCATCTTTGTCAGCAAATATCCAAATCTGAAAGAAGCGCAACGGCAATGTGCCATTATTCATTTCGCTATGCCAAACACCAGTGCCGGCACTCATGTATTGGGCATGACCGCGACTGATCGTTTGTTCGTTTCCCATATTGTCACCATGGGTGAGTTCTCCTTCTAACACATAGCTGACAATCTCCATATTTTGGTGCGGATGGTTTTCGAAACCAGTTCCTGGCAAAACGATATCATCGTTTAAAACACGCAAAACGCCAAAATCGATATTTTCTGGATTATAGTATTCGCTAAATGAGAAGTGAAAATGGCTATCAAGCCAACCGTGCATCCCGCGCCCCATCGCCTTGCTGTCTATTGCTCTTAACATTTTAATCTCCTTAATTTAATTGGCATTCCCTACTAACATAATAATTATTTTGATTGTGATAATTCGCCCATGGTTATCACTCCAAAAATATCCCACAGTAACGTTAGTGCAAAAACACTAATGTAATAGTTTTACCAGCCAAATCATGGAGCCAACAAGGGGATTCGAACCCCTGACCTGCTGATTACGAATCAGCTGCTCTACCAGCTGAGCTATGTTGGCAAACCCTGCATGTTGTGCTGCGCTAGACTATTGTGCAACGCAGCGTCATGAAATCAATAGCAAAAAAGTATAGCACAAGTTGCTTTCTTGTCACACTTCATTCAGACAGCTTTAAGAAATAATCGCTATAGTGTCATAGAACATGTTTTATTGGCGATAACAAAAACACTGTTCGCAATATAACGTATATGTAAAGAAGAAGGTCGCTGCAAGGCGATGCCGCTAAAAACATTAGGAGCACTTATGCAAGATTTAAAATTGTACTATTCGCCCACCTGCCCGTATTGCCAAAAGGTGCAACACTTTATGCAGGAAAATAATATAGTCTTTCCTTTAATGGATGTTAGCGAGCCTGAAAACAGGCAGACACTTTTAGAGGTAGGTGGCAAAGTTCAGGTTCCCTGTCTTTTCATTAATGGCAAGCCCATGTATGAATCTAATGACATAATTAATTATCTTAACAAGTGAACGTATCGCCATAAGACTTTGTTAGTTTAAGTTCAGTTCTTAAACACATGAAGAGTAAAAAGTTTGTAAGAGACGCACGGTAGGAGAATAAGATGCCAGACTTTATTTCCCAGCCTGACAAAGATGAACAGGCTAAGCAAGCGGTTGAATCCTTGCAACAAGGGCAAGCGGTTGAATCTTGGCAACAAGAGCAAGCGGTTGAACCTTGGCAGCAGATGACGCCACAGCAAACGCAACAATCTAAAGAGTTAGATCTGCCGCCAAACCCTCAGGTCACGCATGAGCAACCTCAACAAGCGCAGTCATTTGGGCAAGGGGCAGCCCAGCCAGCTAGTGCTTATCAGACACCATTGGCTGAACAACAACCGCTTGGACAAGGGGCAGCCCAGCCAGTGAGTGCCTATCAGACACCATTAGCTGAGCAGCAGTCGCCTTTCTCAGCACAATCCCAGCAATCACCTGCGTTGGTTGAGCAACAACCGCCTTTCTCAACACAACCACAACCAACCTCATGGCAAGCACCCACAGCACAGCCACAACCACAACCAACCTCATGGCAGGCACCCGCAGCCCAGCCACAGCCACAGCCAACCTCATGGCAGGCGCCACCAACAGTTGGTACAGAAGCGGGAGCTAAAACATTTACAATAGGCAGTGCGTATGCTAATGTGGCAGCGAATACTCAAACCGCAGACAGCAAAACATCAACTGCAGTTAACAGTAACCTGACAGCGGTAGCCAATAGCAAAAAGAACTTTAGTTTGGGTATTTTTCTGACTGGCGCAGTTGGCGTTATAGTTGGAGCCGCACTCACTTTTGTCATACTTTTTGTTGCAACTGGTGGCTTTGCTCCACGCACTTTTACAGAAGGCATTGGCAATCAGGAAACGGCTAGCGCGTCAACAATTAATATCACCCCTAATGCAGAAAGCGCGAATCTTGCAGAAGTTGTCGCAGCAAAAGCAACTCCCTCTGTTGTGAATATCGATGTTTACTCGACACCAACAACGTCTGTACCTGGGCTATTTCTAAATGAGAATAGCAGAAATACAAACAGTGATAGCATGGAACAAAATGGTCTTGGTTCCGGAATAATCATATCTGCCGATGGCTATATCTTAACAAACTACCATGTTGTCGAGAGCGGACAGAAGTTCGTGGTTGGAATAGGCGATGGTCAACAACTAGAGGCAACAATTGTTGGCAGTGACCCCTCGTCAGATTTGGCGGTGCTTAAAGTTGATGCCAAAGGGCTTACGCCAATAGAGGTTGCCAAATCTAGTGATGTGCGTATTGGCGAGTGGGTTATGGCCTTAGGTAGCCCCTTTGGCCTAGAAAAATCAGTTAGCACAGGGATTATCTCTGCGCTTTATAGGTCAACCACCATGCAGTCCTCTACTGGTGTAGCGGTGTATGCCAATCTAATTCAGACTGATGCTGCCATCAATCCTGGTAATTCTGGCGGCGCGCTTGTAGACGAGCGGGGAAAGCTGATTGGCGTTAACACACTTATAAATAGCTCGTCGGGAACCTATTCTGGCGTTGGTTTTGCCATACCAAGCGATTACGCAATGCAGATTGCCGAACAAATAATGGCTGGCAAAAACGTCGAGCACGCATTTTTAGGTATCACATTGCAAACCGTAAATTCCAGAAATGCGAAACAACTAGGTGCTTCTGTAGAAAGCGGTGTTTACGTTGGCTCTGTTTCTAGTGGCTCTGCGGCCGATAAAGCCGGACTAAAGCAAGGCGATATCATCGTTGCATTTGATGGCAAAGCCGTAAAGAGCGCAGGCGAACTTTTGGTAGACGTGCGTGGTCATTTGGTTGGTGACAAGGTAAAGATTACCATTGACCGAAACGGCCAAAACATCGACTTAGACGTAACCTTAGGTTCAGATGCCGAAAATAGCTAACGTTCAGGTTTTTAGCACTTGCACACAATTGTTTTTGCGCTACAATATCTAACTTGTGCAGATATGTTAAAGTGATTGTTGCGATGCTTTTTATGTTGAGAAGTGCCAAGCCACACTTGTTGCCTAATTGCTACGCACACCTTGGGCCCTTAGCTCAACGGTGGAGCAGGGGACTCATAATCCCTTGGTTGCAGGTTCGAATCCTGCAGGGCCCACCAGATGGTTAAGAACCATCAATCCTTGCAGGCTATAGAGCATATATATGCCGGTTAGTTTGCAAGTAGCTACGCAAGCATGTTATCATGCTGCAGGCAACAAAACGCATAGCGGCATGCGTTGCTGGTTTTAACAATAACTGCGATATGCCATTCCTCGGTAGCTCAATGGCAGAGCAATCGGCTGTTAACCGATTTGTTGTAGGTTCGAGTCCTACCCGGGGAGCCAAAAAACTTCCAGCCCAGGCAAATTGCCTGGGCTGTTTAATTAACGGCTAAGAAAGTGGGTAGGACTCTACCGACACAAAGGTTCGAGTCCTACCCGGGGAGCCAAAAAACTTCCAGCCCAGGCAATTTGCCTGGGCTGTTTAATTAACGGCTAAGAAAGCACCGCCTTCGTACTTTCTTAATTGCGAGCAAAGTTTCTTGATGCTAGATAGGTAAAAATGAAGTAAGTGCCATAAACTAACACCGCGATTGCGGTTGTGATTAAGAGCGGCAATGCAATCTCTAATGAGCCAAAAAGTTTAACAACATCGCTAATGACACTCATTGCGATAGTTGTATGCGCTAATGCTAAAACCAAAGGAAAAACAAAATACACTGCTGTCTGCCAAAATAAGGCGCCACTCACCATGCGTTCACTGGTACCGATCTTAGATAACAATACATAACGGCTTGCGCTATCGGATGCCTGGGTAAGCTGTTGCAGCGCGAGTATGGCAGCGCAGGTTATAAGCATGATAAAACCAATGTAAATAGCTAAGTATGTGACTGTTGCCGTCACTATTGTAGACATGTCATAAAATTGTTGTGCGCTTGAGCCAGATAGATACGGCCATCCGTAGTTACCACCATTACTATTGTTAATATTAGCATTGATCCAAGCATTACCAAATGTCTTGGCAACTGCGGCTTCAAAATGAGCATCTATATCTGTGCGACTGCCATTATATTTTATGTTTAAGATTGACCTAATGGGATATAACTGCTCAGAAATAACATGGTCAGGAACAACTATTATACCTACGTTGCTTCCGGCGCTTCCGGTAGATGCCAATGTCGTATAAGAGTTTGGCGAGTCTTTGGCTAAACCAAGGTTGTTGTTAAAGATAGCAAGCTCGTTTTTCTCAACAAACCAAGTACTGTAAAATGCAGTAAAATCGTCATCATCGCACCAGATGGCACATTCGTTACTTGCTAGCATAATAGCTTTTTCGCCGCATATGGCACGCAGATTATTAAATTGCGATAGTTTAACTACGTATAAAGGTTCTTTAATTAGCCCATCTGGATTAACGCTTTCGTAGACATTATTAAAGCTATAATCCATTGCTTTCATGAGATCTCCAAGCGTATGATTAGATAGATAGAAATCAATTTGGGCAGCTTGCGAAACTAGCTTATTCCAGTCTTGCACGCGCTTAGCAAACGCCTGCTCCATATTAAAGTTATCGGCTGATGCTTGTTTTAACATCATGTCTGAAATGCCATTTGGGTTATCGCCCAAACCGTCAGAGCCAACATTGTAGTAAGCGCTATAGCTGGCGTCATAGATTGTGTTCTTCTCAAAATTTTTATTAAGCGTTGTTACAGTGGCAAAACCTGTGCACATGGATGTAAAGGCAACAAAGAGCGTTAAACAAACTAGCGCAATAGAGACAAAGGCAGAGTTTACACAGCTGGATAATTGCCGTAGTGTGAACATATTTAATCCGCGTAAATAGATTTTTTTACTGCTCTGAACAAGTCGTAATAAAAATCCCGAGAGTGAAAAAAAGAAGAGAAAGGTGCCTATACAAACAAGGATAGTTGCAGCCATAAATTGCCAGCTCATATTAAGCATGCCATTGTCTATAAGTAGCATATAGGAGGCGATAATCATGCCAACAGAGACAATAAAAAGTATTATTGCTAAGGGCAGATTGCGCAGCTTAAGTTTTTCGCTAACTCGGCTTGCGTTTATGAGGTCAAGTAATTTATAGCGCGTTACAGTTATCACATTAAAGGCAAGGGTGCATATGAAGATCAAGGCGAAGCAGGTTATTGTTACAGCTGCTGCAGAGCCAGAGAAGTAAAGCGCAAATCCCTCTACACGTACATTAAAGAGTGCAGCAGTGGCTATCACCAAAAGCTGCGATAAGAGGTATCCAAGTATCAGACCTATGGCAAGTGCGCCAATGCCAACAATTAGTGTCTCAAGAACGATAATAAACGAGATTTTGCTTCGCGACATGCCTAAGGTCTGATAAATTGCAAATTCGTGTTTGCGTCTGCGAATCAAAAAGCGATTAGCATACAAGACCAGAAAGCCAAAGATTAAAGCCAAAAATACGGTTACGCCACTAATCATATTTCTTAGTAAGTAGATGACTTCTAATTGGCGGCTTGAAAGCTCAAGCACGGCTTGTTGGTCGGCGATGGAGTTAAAAGCGTAAAAGACGCAGGCTCCAAAGGCTAATGTCACAAAATAGATTGCAAAGTCGCGCAGGCTGCGGCGAACAGAGCGTGTTGCAAGTTTTATATACATATCTGCTCCTTATAAGCGATCTAAGGGTCTGGGTTTAACTGTGGGCTGCTGCGCAAAACGATTTTGGCTACAAAGCCTCGGCTGTGTCGCCTCCTAGCAAGCTGACAACTTCCATAATGCGATCAAAGAATTGCTTGCGATCAGTGTCTGAGCGTCGTAACTCGTTGTAAACCTTGCCATCGCGAAGAAATAGTATTCTATTGCAATAACTTGCGCTAAAAGGATCATGTGTCACCATCAAGATTGTCGCGGATAGCTCCTTATTTAGGCGCTCAAAGCTTTCTAGCAACATGCGAGCATTTTTAGAGTCTAAAGCACCGGTAGGCTCGTCGGCCAAAATCAGTTTAGGATTTGTAATTAGCGCGCGTGCGGCAGCCACCCTTTGTTTTTCTCCTCCCGATAACTGATGTGGGAATTTTTGCAGGATCTCTGTTATTTGTAGAGAAGTAGCAACGCCTTGCACGCGAATGGGAATTTCTGCGTCTGAAACTTTTGCAATCGTTAGGGCCAAGGCGATATTTTCAAACGCACTTAATGTGTCAATAAGATTTGAGTCCTGAAAGATAAAACCTAGTTCATCGCGACGAAAAGTTGACAGCTCGTTGCCTTTAAGCGTGGTGATGTCACGTGTGCCAATGCGAATAGTTCCAGCTGTAACATTGTCTATGGTAGAGACACAATTTAAAAGTGTTGTTTTACCAGAGCCAGATGGTCCCATAATGCCAACGAACTCTTTGGCGTGAACCATAAATGTTACATCGTCAAGTGCTTTTGTAATATTATCGCGATTGCCATAATATTTTTGCACATTAGTGCATTCTAATACCGGTTGCATAGTTTACGCTCCTTATTGCTTTTACAGTAATCCTACAAAATATTTCATGCCGTGCATGTAAAGTATTATGGCAAAGGCTGTATGTGTCTGCCATAGAATTGGCTTACATCAACATTACGTTTTTGTAAGATTTCTATGATTGCTTTGTCATTTCAGACAGATAGGTCAGATGCTAAGATTAAACATGAGTTACAACCAGAACTAAATCCTTAACTACAGCCTGAACTAAAACCAGAACTAAAACCAGAACTAAAACCAGAACTACAACCAGAACTACAACCAGAACTACAACCACTTATGCTATTAACCTGCATCGTTACCGACTTTAATATTGTCAATTATGTATTTTCTGCTAAACTCGTAAAGTTATATATTTCGCATGCTCAAGGACTGACAGATGCGTGTGGCCGGTTTGGTTGCGTCTGACAGGTTGATTTGAGCATCAGGGAGAGACTATGCTATTGTAGTCTAAGATTATGACGCTATTTGCATGATGTTTTACTAGCAAGCTAGCATGCTGGCAATTAGTTTTTATTACCGTTTTCATTACCGTTTTAATTACTGGGTCAGCTTGCGGTTTTAACAACAGTCTTTAACCAGCGGCATAATCTATCGGCATTAATTTCTTGCTTAACTACAATGGCTTTTGTTTCTCATTAACAAGAACAGGAGAATAAGAATGACAACAACTGTAAGCGTCAAGAAGCTGCTAGACGCAGCCGTACACTTTGGGCATCAGACCCGCAGGTGGAACCCGAAGATGAAACCATACATCTTCACTTCTCGTAATGGCATTTATATCCTAGACTTAAAGCGAACTTTGGTTGAGCTCGACCGCGCCTATAGTTTTGTTAGGGATTTGGCAGCGCGAGGTGGCAATCTACTTTTTGTGGGTACTAAAAAACAGGCGCAGGAGCCTATTTCTTCTGCTGCCGAGCGTTGCAATATGCCCTATGTGAACAATCGCTGGCTAGGCGGCATGCTCACCAACTTTTCTACTATTCGCTCGCGTGTAACACGTATGGAAGAGCTTGAAGCCATGGATGAAGATGGACGCATGGCATCGCTTCCCAAAAAAGAACAAATTGGCTTACATAAAGAGTTAGAGAAGTTGCGTGCCAACCTAAATGGCATGCGCAACATGCTTTCTGTGCCTCAGGCAATTTTTGTTGTGGATACAATTCGTGAGTCTAATGCTATTCGTGAGGCTAAAATCCTTGGAATTCCGGTGATTGGCATTTTGGATACCAACGCTAATCCTGACGATGTCGAGTTTGGCATCCCGGGAAACGATGATGCCATTCGCGCAGTCAGTCTGATAAGTGAT
This sequence comes from Coriobacteriales bacterium, assembly GCA_031256715.1. Taxonomy (GTDB): domain Bacteria; phylum Actinomycetota; class Coriobacteriia; order Coriobacteriales; family UBA8131; genus JAIRQA01. Next base: position 19,980 of record JAIRQA010000129.1, read on the forward strand.
GTCATTGCCGATGCAGTCGTTTCTGGTATGTCTGGATCTATGGTTAGCGAGGCCGAGATGCTTGCCGCTGACGCAGTGTTAGCAGAAAACGTTCAGAAGGCACAGGACGCGTACGTATCTAGTGAGCTCGATTTAAATACATCTAAGCTCGCAGAAGAGACTTCTGGCAGCATCGCAAGTGTTAGCACGACAGATGTGTCTGAAGATGCTAAAGACGACGCTGCGGTTGGTGTATCTGAAGATGCTAAAGACGACGCTGTGCAAGCATATGACTTAGTAGATGCTAGCGAAACAGCAGACGAAGCAAATGCCACAGATAATCTGTAGAGCAAGCTAGCGTATCAATAAAAAATGAAGCAAGCCAATAGGGCAATTTAACAGGAAAAAGTAACAGAGCCAGTAATAGGGCAATTTAACAGGAAAAAACAAAGCAGGCATAAGTACTGCTACCAACGAAAGGATATATGATGGCAGAAATTACCGCCAGTTTAGTAAAGGAACTGCGCGAGCTTACAGGCGCGGGTATGATGGAATGTAAGAAGGCACTAACAGAGGCATGTGGCGAGATGGACAAGGCAGTTGATGTGTTGCGCACTCGCGGGCTTGCAGCTGCCGCAAAAAAGGCAGGCCGCGCTACCAATGAGGGTCTAGTTGTTGCCAAGCTAAGCGAAAATTGCAAAAAAGCTGTGCTTGTAGAGGTAAATTGCGAGACAGACTTTGTTTCTCGTAACGAGACCTTTGCCGCATTTGCTAGCAAGGTTGCTGCTGCTGCGCTTGCAGCAGAACCTGCCGACCTTGAGGCACTTAAGGCAGCTGACGTAGATGGCCAAAGCGTAGAGGCACTGGTTACCGAGGCGATTCACACCATAGGCGAAAATATTCAGGTTTCGCGCTTTGTTTGCCGCGAAAGTGCAACCGGTGTCTTTGCTAGCTATATTCATGGCGTTGGTCGCTTGGGCATTCTTGTAGAGTTTGCTTTGGCTAATGCTTCGCTATCAGACAACGATGCCTTTAAGTCTATGGCAAAAGATATCGCTATGCAGATTGCTGCCGCCAATCCCGGTGCTATTTCGCGCGAAAGCTTTTCTGCAGATGTTATTGCACACGAGATGGAGATATATAAGGCACAGGCAGCAGAGTCAGGAAAGCCTGAGAATATTCAAGAGAAAATGGCCGAGGGACGCTTAGAGAAGTTCTACAAGGAAAACGCCCTTTTAGAGCAAGCCTTTATTAAGGATCCCGATATAACTGTGCGAGCCTATATTAGCAGTGTCGCTAAGCAGCTAGGCGACACGATAGATGTTGTTGCCTTTGATCGTTTCGAACTGGGCGGCAATTAAACAACATGGAATCAAAAAGCGGCTCTGCTCTATGAGTGAAGCCGCTTTTTGTTAACATTATTTTTTTGGTATTAAAGCCGCAATGCCTCTAGGTATTAGAATAGCAGGGTCACTAGACATACTAAACTGCAACGCCTTTGGGCATTAAAGCCGCAACGCCTCTAGAATTTTCAGCAGCACAAATACTGCTGTTATCAAAGGAGACAATCTAAGCTACGAACGGAGCTGCCCATGACCAATTTTAAGTACAGCCGTGCCCTACTAAAGCTTTCCGGCGAGCATCTTGCCGGCGACCAGGGCTACGGTATAGACCCCAAGGTAATTAATTCTTTGGCAGCGCAAATTCATGACATTATGGCTCAAGGTGGTATTCAGCTGGCAATAACAGTTGGTGGTGGCAACATTTTTCGCGGCATGGCTGCCTCTACTGAAGGCATGGATCGCTCGCAGGCAGATTACATAGGCATGTTGGCTACAGTAATGAATGCGCTTGCCTTGCAAGAGGCATTAGAACGAGTAAATGTAGATACGCGTGTTCAAAGCGCCATAGCTATGCAAGCTGTGGCCGAAACCTACATTCGTCGCCGTGCTTTGCGTCATTTAGAAAAGGGACGTGTTGTTATCTTTGCGGCAGGTACCGGAAATCCATATTTTACAACCGACACAACAGCGGCGCTTCGCGCATGTGAAATTAACGCCGATGTCTTTATGAAAGCTACAAAGGTAGATGGCATTTATGATAGTGATCCTATGAAGAATCCTTTAGCACAACGCTTCGAGAGTATTAGCTATCTTGACATTCTTACTCGCGAGTTGCACGTTATGGATTCTACTGCGATATCGCTATGCATGGATAACAACCTACCAATGATAGTGTTTTCTTTGGAACCAGCAGACAACATGATGCGTGCCTTAAAGGGTGATTTAGTTGGCACGGTGGTAACATAAGAAAGTCAAATAAAAGCAAAGTGAAAAAGAAGCCGAGGAGAGGAAGATTAAAATGACTAGCGTAGACGAGATTATTGGTCATCACGAGGAACTGATGCAAAAGGCAGTAAGCAATCTTGGACATGAGTTCTCTAAGGTGCGCACAGGGCGTGCGTCTGCCTCTATGTTAGAAGGTATCACCGTAGATTACTATGGGACGCCAACGCCGGTAACTCAGATTGCCGCTATAAAAAATCCTGAAGCACACATGCTTCTAATAGAGCCTTGGGAAAAAAGTATCTTAAGGGACATAGAGAAAGCTATCATGGGATCTGATTTGGGTATCACCCCATCTAATGATGGCTCAGTTATTCGACTGCCTTTTCCGGCGCCCACAGAAGAGCGCCGCAAAGAACTTGTAAAACAATGCCGACAGCTAGCAGAAGATGCTAAGATAGCAACTAGAAATATTCGTCGCGATGCCAATACTAAGTTGGAGCGATTAATTAAGGATGAAGATTTGCCCAAGGACGAAGAGCGTCGAGCAGAAGAGCGAATTCAGAAACTAACAGACGCACACATTGCAAAGATTGACGAAGCGTTAAAAAACAAGGAAACTGAGGTCATGGAGATATAGTGGCTCTTTCTTTGCGTGATATTACCAAGCGCTTTGCGCCATTTCCCTCTGACATTGATATTGCGGCACTGGATCCACTTAATATTCCAGCGCATATTGCTGTCATAATGGATGGCAATGGACGGTGGGCTAATTTGCGTGGTAAACAGCGTGCGGCGGGACACAAAGCTGGCATTAAGGGCGTGCGTTCACTCATACAGGCAGCAGATGACCTGGGTGTGCGATTTCTAACCATCTATTCCTTCTCTACAGAAAATTGGTCTCGTCCTATTCAGGAAGTAAAGACTTTAATGTCGCTTTTTGCGCGCACAATGGCACGCGAGATAGATGCTATGCATGACAAAGATGTGCGGGTTCGTATTATTGGCGATCTTGATATGCTACCCCAAAAAACCAGAAAGACTTTTTTAGAAGCTGTCGAGAAAACTGAACACAACAAGGGCATGACATTGGTCGTGGCTGTAAATTATGGCTCGCGAACCGAAATCGCTCGTGCTGTGCAAGCCGTTGCATCTAGGGCGGCGTTTGGCTTATACTCAAGCGAGGAGTTGGACTCATTATCGTTTATCGAGGAATCTTTTGCCGCGCAACTTGACACAGTAGGCATACCTGATCCTGATTTACTTATTCGCACGAGCGGGGAGTATCGGCTCTCTAATTTTTTGCTTTACCAATTAGCATACAGCGAAATTTATGTTACGCAAACACTTTGGCCAGACTTTGATGCCTATGAACTCTTGCGGGCGATAATAAGTTATCAGGGGCGAAGTCGGCGTTTTGGTGGCATCGATGAAGTTTCAGACATTAAAACAAAAAACGATGAGGCAGCCTCCCAATGAAGCGTACCCGTGTTATAACTGCCGCGGCATTTTCGCTTAGTACAACAGCTCTTATAATAGCAAGCGATATAACTACTATGCTAGCAATGGCTGCACTTAGTGGACTTTGCGCTTTTGAGCTTTATGCCATGTTGCGCTCTGACGCTAAGTTACCCAATGAGCTTATGGGCATCATCGCTGCGACACTTTACCCTGTAAGTTATTGGTTCTGGGGTTTTAGTGGCGCGCTTTCGCTAACAACAGCTTTTGCCGTAGCTTTGCTTATATGGTATGTTTTTTACACTCGGGCGCGAATTAGCGATGTTGCTATTACGCTTTTTGGTGCACTTTATACTGGTCTGATGCTCACGTCTTTTGTTCTTATACGTACGGCAACAGAAGGAATTTGGGGTGGCGTTTTAACATTTGCCATTATTCTTAGTGTTTGGGCCAATGATGCCTTTGCTTTTTTTGTTGGAAGCGCCATAGGTAAACACAAAATGGCACCTAGAATTTCGCCGGCTAAGTCTTGGGAAGGCTTTTTAGCAGGGATGGTGGCATCTGTGGCAATTTGGTGTCTGTTGCCATTTATCCCAGGAATTAGCCTTAGTCTGCCATGGGCAATTGCGGGCGGAATAATCTGTGGCTGGGTTGGCATTTTAGGTGACCTTGTAGAATCGCGCATCAAGCGTAGCACAGGTCATAAGGACTCGGGAAAGTTATTACCTGGACATGGTGGATTTCTAGATCGCTGCGATAGCATGTTGCTTGTTGGCGCCTGCGCTTCTTTAATGTTGCGCGCTGCAGGAGTGATTTAATAATGGCAGAGATTAAACACAGCAGAATTTTAAAGTTAGGGCATATGCAGATGCATCTGGCAGGAGTGTTTTTATAATGACAGAGGTTAAGCGCATAGCCATTCTTGGCTCTACAGGCTCTATTGGAACTCAGACCCTAGATGTCGTGTCGCGACATTCTAAGAAACTAAAAGTCGTTGCTCTGGCTGCTAATTCTAATGCTGACATGCTAAAAAAGCAGTCTGCGCTTTTTAATGTCTTAGAAAGTCGTTGTTTGCTTGCATCAGAGCTAACTGCAAAACATGGTGCAAATTGCGCAGCTGCCGCTATAGCTGCCTTAGCTTCTTTTGAAGATGTTGACATCGTTGTAAACGCCATGGTTGGTGCTGCAGGCTTGCGAGCAAGTTATGAGGCAATCATGGCAGGGAAGTGCTTGGCACTGGCAAACAAAGAATCTATGGTTGTTGGTGGTAATTTATTAATGAATCTGGCAAAGAGCACAGGGGCGCAAATTTTGCCGGTAGACTCTGAGCACTCAGCAATATTTCAATGTCTTTTAGGTGAAAACGCCCAAGAAGTTAGCGCAATTTGGCTTACAGCAAGCGGAGGCCCTTTTCGCGGCTACAGTCGCAGTCAACTGCAAAATGTTACCAAAGAAGATACGCTTAGGCATCCTACTTGGAAGATGGGACCAAAGATAACGGTAGATAGTGCTACGCTTATGAATAAAGGCCTCGAGGTAATCGAAGCCCACCATCTTTTTCAGATAGACTACGATGCCATAAAGGTGGTGGTTCATCCGCAAAGTTGTATTCACTCTTTGGTTGCCTATAAGGATGGCAGTGTTAAGGCGCATCTGGGAGTCACCGACATGCGTATACCCATTCAGTTCGCGCTAAGCTATCCAAAGCGCTGGTCTTCTGCCATAAAGCAGCACGAGTTAGATTTTACGCAGTTGCATGACCTCACTTTTGCCGCGGCAGACACAAACACCTTTGGCTGCCTGCGACTGGCGCTTGAGGCTGGACGCGCTGGCGGCACCATGCCAACAGTCTTAAATGCCGCAAACGAGGTTGCTGTCGAAGCGTTTCTTGATGGCAAACTATCTTTTTTAGATGTCGAGAAGACCATAGAGTTTGCGATGTCCCACTTCACTGCTAAGCCCGTTAATTCGTTAGATCAGCTCCTAGAACTTGACGCCGAGGTGCGCAATTTTACCTTAAAGCATCTTGACGAGCAATAATCTAAGTGTTTTTGCACAAGCTAGCGTCTACTTCGTTTCTTAAAATGCGCTACAATTAATCTAGAGATTTTTTGCACCTCATTGTGGTTAGGGAAGCAGTCGATTTTATATATGCACAAACAGACAATAATGTTTCAGTGTGTTTTAAGGAGTGACTTATTATTGTCACTGCCTTAATCATATTGCAGTACTTTTTGGCCGTGCTATCTGTTGGCATCTCGGTGTATGCGTTATCGTGCTGGGGGCAGAAACGATTTCAGTACTATGCGTCATTTTGCCTTGTGATTACATTTTATGCTGTTGGCTATATCCTAGAGATGAATGCAACTACTTTTGAGGGAGCGCTTTATGGCTGTAAAATTATTTATTGTGGGTCGCCATTTGTTGGCGTATTCTTTTACCTTTTCGCTCTAGATTTTGCAAATAGACCAAGGCCAAAGCGTTGGATTATTGTCTGCCTGCTCATAATTCAGGGCATCTTTACATTCGCTGTTCTTAGCTATCCTCTTACCAATTTGTATTATGCAGATTTGCAGTTTACAAACGAAACCGGCATTGGCTCACTTGTTAAAGAACCCGGGCTATTTTACTATCCTAATTTTATACTAGTATTTATTTTTACTATCATTGCCAGTGTTATTCTTGTGCGAAGCTTTATTAGCGAGCGCCGCTACGATGGTATTGTTATCTTTGCAACGGCAGTCATTACGCCTATTGTTATGCAGGTATTGGCGATGTTTTCTTTCTCTTTACTGGGATGGAATCCTGTACCCATGTCTTTGGTGTTATCTATAGGTCTTTTAACCATCTATCTAGTACGTTATCGTAAGCGCGAATGGCAAACCATGGGCAGAGATTTAGTGGTACAAAACATGCAGGATGCTTTTATCTTGTTGGATACCAAGAATCGACTGATAGATCACAATCTTGCTGCAGAGCAGCTTTATCCAACACTTGCTACAGTAAAAAAGGCAACGGCAGTTAGTGAAATTAAAGACTTTCCTGCAGAAGCATTAGTTACTCAGGGATACTACTCTTATGAACATGTTACCCAGAATAGAACCCTGCAGCTACGCATGGCATCTACAACCGTATTTTCCGGCGACATCAAAGTTGGCACCAGTATTGTTATCTCTGACGAGACTGAGTCTCAGCGCCTGATGCAAGAGCTTACCAGGTTAGCGCGCCGAGACGATCTAACGGGACTTAACAACAGAGTAACTTTCTTTAGCGACGCGCAGGTGAGTTTTGATATTAGCCAGCGCCAAAAAGGTGCATCGGGATGCGCTTTAATGTTAGACATAGATTTCTTTAAAGCAGTAAATGATACTTATGGACATGCTGTTGGCGATGAAGTGTTGCGCTATATTGGTTCAGTTATTGCCAATCGCTTTCGTGCAACAGATATCAGTGGGCGCTATGGTGGCGAGGAATTCTGCGTTTGGATGCCAGTTACAGACATGCTTGGCGCAAAACGTGTTGCCGAGGAGATTCGCACTACTGTAGAGTCGCACAGCTTTAACATTGATGACAATATCTTTTCTGTAACTGTAAGTATTGGCATTGCCTGTAGCGAAGAGGCAGATCCGGACAACTTTGATGATCTGATGAACAAGGCCGATGTCGCTTTGTATGAAGCAAAAAACACTGGACGCAATCGTGTTGCCGTATATCATAATCCGCTTAAATCCTCTGCACAACAAAACGCGAAAAATAGCCAGAGGCTAGATATACCGCAACGCCGCTCTACAGACAACTAGTTATAATGTATGCCCCAGGTGCCAAAGAGAAAACTGCTGCAATGCCGCAAGACGGACAACTAGCGATAATGCTGGTAAATTTGTAAAGTCATCGCTACGCTGATTAAGTCAACCCCACTACCAGAGACAACGCTACAAAATTTTATCCAAAATGACAAAAATAGCAGCATTCATACTGGCACAACCTTCTATATTGGGTGTTTTCTTCAGTTTGAAAGTACACGAAAATACACACCGCACAGTACAC
>JAIRQA010000062.1 GCA_031256715.1 Coriobacteriales bacterium
TTTTTGCTAATTGGTCACCTGCGATTCCTGCTGCGTCATTTGTGATTAACACAGATCTTGTCTTTGAAGCAGTGTTTACAGGAGACATGCACAGACTTACCTATCATTCTGCCGGACACACTTCAGGTATTGTGCCTTCACCAACAACGCATATACATGGCTCAGATGCACTTGTAAAAGGCCAGGGCACTTTGTTGCGCCAAGGATACACCTTTAAGGGCTGGGATACTAATCCTGCCGCGAATTTAGTGGTTTATCCTGTTAGTTCGGCCATTACTATGATAAGAGACATAGAGCTTTATGCTGTGTGGCAGCCAAACGCCATAGAGCCACCCGCGCCAACATATTCAGTTTACTATGTTGGTAATGGCGCTACAGCAGGAGATGTTCCTGTAGATATGAACGCGTATCATTATGGCGATACGGTAGTAGTTCAAGGTAGAGGCTCGCTTGTGCGTGATGGTTATACATTTGCTGGTTGGTCTACGATACCTACAGCAGGGGTTGCACAATATGTTCAAGGTTCAACCTTTGTGATTACCGGAAACGTTGTGTTGTATGCGATATGGAATCAAAACTATGTGCCACCTGTAGAGCCTCCAGTACAGCCTCCGGTAGAGCCACCCCAAGAGCCACAATATAGCATTACCTATGATGGTAATGGCAACACAAGTGGTGTAGCACCTGTAGATTCTAATCGCTATAAATCAGGCGATAGCGCAACTGTTGCCACTCGTGGTTCGCTTTCGCGCACAGGCTATAACTTTGTTGGTTGGGCGCTAACGCCAACAGCATCGTCGGCTCAGTATAGTGCAGGTTCTTCTATCACTATAACTGGAGATGTGACGCTTTATGCGGTTTGGCGCCTTGATCAAACAAGGGTGCCCGATCCTACGCCACCAAGCAGTAGCGGCTACACCCAGACCCCAAATGCTCCTAAAACCATACTAGAAGCCGCACGTGAGCAAAACATACCAGATATCTTTGGTGTGCCACTTATTGCTCCATCTGGATACTCGGCATGGTCTTTACTTGACCTAGTCTTTACACTTCTGTCTTTGCTTTTGGCAGTAGTTGTAGCCATACGCGGTCTTTGGAGACGCCGCTTAGAAACACGCGAAGAACGTGAAGCTAGAGAAGAGCGTGAGGCAAGATCTAAATGGATAGTAGAAGGCGGCAAAGGTGCTAATGACCTTAGCGCAAATGCTAATGGCGCAGATGAACAAGACAAAGAGCAAGATTGGGCAATGCGTCCATGGGTCTTAGCTGTAGCAATTGCAGCTGCTGTAATAGCTGTGCTTTTGTTTGTTCTTACTCAGGACATGACGCAACCTATGGTGCTACTAGATTGGTGGACACCTATCTTTGCCATCCTGTTTGTCTTAGTGGTGCTTTCTATAGTCTTTATTCGCCGCAAGCTAAAAGAAGGCGAAGAGGATGACGTAAATGAAAGTGGCGATGCTGCTTCTGTAAACTATAAACTAGGTGGTTCTGAGGCTCAAGGAGCTTATGCGGCAGAAATGGTTGCTTCGAAGTTAGTTTAGATTAAGTAGTCACAGATAATTATGCTTTGGTTAACGAGCTGGTGGGTTTTTTCTTGCCAGCTCGTTTTTATTTGTAAAATGCAATGTTGTTAGCACGATGTTATTTATGAGTCGATTTTGTGATGCACTCCTACCCTCATACCTTTTTATGTATCTGATGTTTTTCTGGACATTAGAACCTTTTGTCCGAGCTGCCTACGTCACAACTGCATGTACAATAGAATCTGGGAAAAAGGGGTTAGTGCTGACGATATGATTATGCGTTGGAAGACATATGCATATGCATTGTTAGTCAGATATAACTTAACCTCGCCTGCACTGTTTAAGTCAAGATTTTAACTGACAGGTGGTGTAATGCAAAATGGTTATGAAAAACGGCGCCTTAGCAGACGGAGGGCGCAAGACATTAAAAGAGTATGACAGCCTGCTTTTTACACAGGGGTTCCTGTCCTTTGTGGCAACTGTAACTTCTCTATTGCTGCTTATGTGTTGGCTTCGATTACCATTCACTGCCGCATCGCAATCAGGCAGTTCGTTTATTGGCGCCACGCAGTTTGCCAAAATACAGCTTGCTGACACACAATTACTCTTTGTTCCTTACGTTCTTTTACCACTTTTTGTTGGTCTGTTTTTGGCGGTCTTTCGTCCATTGTCAAAACTTTCATGTTTACCTCTGATTCGCAAGTTAGCTTTAGCTTTGGTTCTTGCTGGAGTGGGCTTTGCACCAGTTGTTCTTTACGTTTGTCCCAAGTGGAATTTTGGTTGGCTTAGTACAATGATTTGCTTTGTGTTAATTGCAGCTGGTGTTGCGGCAACATTTTACCTTTGGGTTTTGTATCTTTGCACGTTAAATCATAAGTTACTAAGCTTTCAGCTTTCGGTTGGTATTGCGTTTTCTGCCGGACTAGCAATTGCCATTGTTTGTTTGGCAGCTATGCCGCTTGCGGTGCTTGGTATTCAGTGCGTTTTGCTTGTGATTTCGTGGGTATTCCTTCTCAACAAAAATTCTGATACTGTCATTTTAAAGGTGAGCTATGAGTTATCAAAAAAAAGAGCCACGACAGTAAGGAACGACCGATGGACGTATTCGATAATTGGAATCGATTTTGGCTTCGCTCTTATGCTTTTAGCTAACACGGAAAGCATGAAAAGTTCAGATTTTATAGCTAGTATGTCTAGCATAGCCAGCGCAGTGAACATTGGCGCCAGCGTTTTTTTGCTGCCAATTTTGTTGGCGGCATTGGTTATTTATGTTTGTCGCTCTAGGTTTGACTTTTTTTTGGAGAAGTGGAGCAAAGACCATCTTAGCATTACCGTTGCCTGTCCGCTGATTGCGCTTTGCTTTCTACCGCCGCCTGCGCAGATTATTTGTAAACTCTTTCTGCTTTTTGCAGTCGCATTGCAAATTGTTATTGTTATTAGCGCAAGCATCGAATTTATGAGGTCATTTAAGCTGTCGCCGATGTGGTATTTAGCAGAGGACGCGCTGGTTGCTTTGTCTATAGCTGCGGGCATGGTCATATTCATGTTAGATTGGCTATTAGCCACAATCGCGCCTGCAGTTGTCCCGGAAATAGCTGGCGAAATTGGTGGCTTGCCTCTATCATTTGCGGTGATAATTCTGGTAAACATGATAGCTCAACCCCATGTTGAGAAGGGCTACTATCCCAATAGCAGCCTGAATAGAGTGGTTGAGGTTCCTCCTCCACATTCTTTACAGTATGAGCGCACAGCAGAGCCTGCTGAGGACACAGAAAATGATTGTTCGCATGCAGATAACTCGCAAAAGGCACGTTGGAGGTCTAAGGTTTTGTTGGTGGGAGGACGATACAATCTCTCTGCTCGGCAAGTAGAGATTGTAGAGTTATTGGCCAAGGGAAGAAACGCTAAGTTCATTGGCGATTATCTTTTCTTATCGCGGGCTACTGTTAAAACTCATGTTGCCAACATCTATGCAAAGCTTGGTGTTCATTCTAGAAATGAACTCTTGGATGTCATTGAGTCATCTACACCTACAGAGTGAACTTCTATGAAAGCTGCTCGCACAACCATGAATGAAAGTGCTTAGGTTTTAAATGCCGCACTTTCGTATGATTGCCGCAAAAGAAAGTAGATTAAAAAGTAACCGTACAAACAACAACGAAAGGAATTAAAAATGACAACGACAACAACTGAAGATTACCATTTAAGCTCTTATGAGCCAGTGCGCGTAAAGCTGCCCTCATTTGATGTGAGAGCCGAAGACATACAGGCAGAAATGCAGCGCATCGCTTTACGACATGCTGCAACAAAGAAAATTGAGGACCGTGCCGTGGTGTTTGGCGATGTTGTGCGCATTGATATTGTCACTACTGCTGACGGCAAGGAGTTTGGTGGACTGACTCGTGCAGGAATTGACGTACAGCTTGGCATTGGGGTATTGCCGCAGGAAGTAGAAGTGGCTTTGATTGGCAAGATGCCAGGGAATACTATTATAATATCATACGATTATAGTTATATACAAGCTAATTACGCTGACGGTTCTGGAAAAGACCATGCTGGTAAAGACCCTGCAAAAACCTGCGGTACGACGGACAATGATACTGCGTATGACAAGCTAGAATCTACCGTTACAATTCATGAGCTTAGAGAATTTGTTGTTCCAGAGCTTACAGATGATTGGGTTGACACACATATCGCGCTGTTAAAAACGGTAGATGAGTTTTATGATGCCACAAAAAAGCGGTTAATGCGCGCAAAGAAGCGAAAGTTTTTAGCAGAGGTTTCGCATATTGTGATGAGCCAATTAGGTGAGCGCTTCATAGGCAAATTGCCAGAAGACTCGGTAAAATGGCTTGCTGAGCAGATGAAAAAAGAATTTGAGCGTTTTTTGGGCGAGCAACAATTAGACTTAGAGAGCTATTTGTTGTCGCAGGGAATGAGCAAAGAAAAACATAATGAATTGTTGCTTGCGGATGCCAAAGAACGCATTCGGCAGGATTTAGCACTACTAGCGTATGCGCGGCACTTTGGCTTGACTGTTACCGATGATGATATAAACGCAAATTTCTTGCAGCCAACTCCAGAAAAAACTTTCGCCGCTCGCGCTGATGCTAACCAGAGCGGCTCCATTGGTATCTTTAAGAATTTGTCAATGCGTGCAAAAGCTGCCGAGTACGCTACACAGCAAGGTGAATTTGTTGATGCGAACGGAAAGTTAGACAAGCAGTTTTATAGCGATGTGACGCAGATGTATGCTAATCAGCAGGCAGTGCGTGCGCACACTACAGCTTTGCCAACAACTTTAAAGTTAGGCGCTAGCTAAGCCAGCCAACAAGCCTGCAGGGCGCGCACACACTAATGATGATGCAGACCAATCAGCCAACAAGCCTGCAGGGCGCACTACCTATCGCAACCTGGCACACTTTACCCGATACCATACCAAAGTATTTATACGAGCCATCCCTATGCCATCCCAAAAGGATGGCTCTTTTTTTTACGCACTTATCACCCTTCTTAACTCATGAATTCTTTGCGAGCAGTGTACAGAATGTACACATATCCGTAAACGGGAGAAGATTTAAATCGTAGAAGGTTTTGCCCCCTATAACCTTTTTTCTCCCAAATAAAAAAGAAAGGAAGGTGTGTTATGCAAAAACAGTTTGAGCATCAGTGGAAGACGCAACAGGCCGACGGCTCAACTATTTTTCGGACATGCGCATGGTCGCCGCCTGGCGATCACCCTGTAGGCTGTGGTGTCGAGCTAACGGTTAAGGACGGAAAGCTCATCCATGTTGAGGGCGACGAGAGTATGCCTATTACCCAAGGCCGCCTATGTCCAAGATGTTTGGCACTAAAAGACTACACGTATCATCCCGATCGTATTATCTATCCAATGAAGCGCGACCGAGCAGACCGCGGAAAAGCTGACAAATGGCAGCGCATTACCTGGGATGAGGCATACGACCTGATCGAAGAAAAAGTAAAGGATATCAAGGCGAAGTATGGCGCAGAGTCTATAGTCGTCTATGGTGGTACTGGGCGCGAGGCCTGCATGTTTTATTATCCGATGGCTTTTAGCGTTCTTAATACGCCAAATCTTTGCTATTCACAATCTGGCTGGTCGTGCTACGGCCCGCGTTGTTCGGTTGCAGACTATATTTTGGGTGCGGGCTATCCAGAGATTGACAACGCTGCTTTTTATCCCGATCGCTACGATAACCCAAACTATGAGTTGCCAAAATATGTTGTCCTTTGGGGCAAGATGCCACTTTGGTCTAACGGCGATGGTTTCTTTGGTCACTCGCTCATAGACATGATGAAGCTTGGCACAAAGATTATTTGCATTGATCCTCGCGTTACTTGGCTAGGCGCACGCAAGGGCAATATTACCTTGCAATTAAAGCCGCAAACCGATGCCGCATTGGCACTTGGTTTATTAAACGTGATCATTAATGAGGACCTTTATGATCACGATTTCGTACAAAACTGGTGCTTTGGCTTTGACGAACTGGCCGAACGCTGTAACGAGTACCCTCCAGAAGTTGTTGAGAAGTACACTTGGGTTCCCGCAGAGGATATACGCTACGTTGCTCGCTTAATAGCACAAAATCGTCCAATGGCTATAGCATGGGGATTGGCGCTGGATCAGTCTAACAATGGCGTTCAGGCAGCACATGCGGTAATTGCTTTAGAAGCCATTACTGGCAATATTGATGTCCCTGGTGGGCTTACAGTTGGTGACCCCTCTGTTCGCATTGGGCACTGGTGCACAGATTCTCGTGCTTATCTTAGCGATGAACTTTGGGAGAAGCGCATTGGTGTGGCTAAGTGGCCAGCATTTGCGGCAACAATGGCATCGACAATGCCCGACGAGACCTTAGATCAGTTAGAGAGCGGCAACCCCTATGCAATTAAGATGGCCTGGTTTAATAGCTCAAACTTGCTTTCGCCAACATGCTCTGCCCAGCCACAACGCTGGCTTAAGGCTTTGCAGCCCATGGAGTTTAGCGTTGGACAAGATTTGTTTATGAACCCAACCATAGAGGCACTTTGCGATGTCTTTTTGCCCATGTCTACATTTGCCGAACATGATGGCATAGTTATACCTTATTACATGAGCAACAACATCTTTACTGGTTGCATGGCAAAGGCGCTTAGTACCGGAGACACTCGCTCTGACCTTGAGATTTGTTGGGAGCTGGGCAGGCGCATCGTTCCTGAGGCTTGGGCAAAGTACAATAATGTCGAGGAATGGCTAGACGAACAGCTAGTTCCAGAGTATGGCTTTACTTTTGCTGAGTTTAAGGAGAAAGGCGTCCACTTTCCAGGAAACGTTTACAAGAAGTACGAAAAGGGGATGCTCAGAAACGATGGCGAGCCGGGATTTAACACTGTTACGGGGTTAGTTGAGCTTTTCTCGACATTATATGATGCCTGGCTTGAGGATCCACTACCTTATTTTGAGGAGCCGCGATACTCGCAAGTAAGCAAGCCTGAGCTTGCAGAAGAGTATCCGCTAATGGCGACATCTGGTGCTCGCGTCTCGGCATCGTTTCATTCAGAACATCGTCAAATTCCGCGTTTGCGCGCATTAAATCCTGATCCTTATGTAGAGATAAACCCAGTAACTGCTGCGAAATACGGCATTAAAGATGGCGATTGGGTACAGGTTTACAACATGCTTGGCAAGGGAAATTGGCGTGCGCAGTTGGTGCAAACCATAGACGAGCGCGTTGTTCATTGCCAGCATGGTTGGTGGTTCCCAGAGCAAGATGGCAATTATCCTAACCTTTATGGTGTCTTTAAGTCTAACTTTAACCAGCTGGTTCCGCATTTTGAGGTTGGTAATTTGGGCTTTGGTGCTCCATTTAAGGGTGTTATGGCAAACATTCGCAAGGTGGACAATCAGGATTCAGAGTTGTAAAGGAGGTGGTCGAAATGGCTGACTACAAAAATTATGGTCTATTGGTAGATTACAAGTATTGCTCTAACTGCCATTCCTGCGAGATAGCTTGTCAGGAGGATAAGGACTTAGAGGTAGGGAAGTACGGCATTAAAGTTTTCGAAAAAGGTCCATTTAAGAAAGACACTCCCAAGTTAGATGATGCCTGGGATTGGGACTACGTGCCTATCCCAACAGAAATCTGTGACCTATGTGCCACACGTTTAGACGCTGGCAAAAAGCCTATGTGTGTAAAGCATTGTTTGGCATTTTGCTTAGATTATGGACCTTTAGATGAGTTGGCAAAGAAAGCTATGGATTTAGGCGAGAAAGTAGCAATTTTTAAGCCATTCTAGTGTATAGCATGCTAGCATGTGGCGAACTTCAAGCTATGCTGGTGCTTAACGTGCTAGCAAAGCGCATAGCATGCTAGCATGCGGTGAACTTCAAGCTATGCTAGTGCATAACGTGCTAGCATATGACGAACATTTGTACGCACAATAATGTGCTTTTGCAAACTCTTAAACAGATACAACAACGAAGGAGGTTACTATGGATCGCGAGACGTTTGGCAAGTTGCAGATGACAGAACGCATTGCCTATATAAACGAGAAGCTTGCTGCCGGCGAGGATTATGAAAAAATTCTAGCAGGCGTTGGACTAACATTGCGTGAGGCAGGCGTTGCCGGCTTTATAAAGGTTGGCAAGGAAGTTCGTGAAAAGCCAGGCAAGGGAGACAACGGTTTTGCCTGGTAAATAATTAATTTAAGGAGGGTTTAGCTATGGATGACAATAACAACATCAAGCCCAAGAAGTCCTCTACGCGTGCCTGGGTAGTTTTTGTGGCTGTATTTTTTGCGGCAATTGCAATGGCAATAGCACAATATAAGGCTATTCCATTAATTCCATCCTTTATTGGTGACCTACATGTTAATGCAACAGATGCCGGCTGGATTATTTCTATGTTTACTCTCATTGGGATATTTTTGGCTTTTCCGGCAGTTGGTATCATTAAGAAGTGGGGCATTAAAGTTGGTGGCACTGTGTCTTTGGTTTTTGCGCTTGTTGGTGGACTTTTAGGCATCTTTATTGGCACCGACCAAATTACCATTATGGTAAGTCGTATAATAGAGGGCTTTGGTCTTGGACTAATTGGTGTCATTGCGCCAAGTGCTATAGCCATGTGGTTTCCTATAGAGAAGCGCGGTGCGCCAATGGGAATATTTAGTGGTTGGCAGCAAGTAGGAATAGCGTTGTCGATGTTTCTTGGTGCCCCACTTATAGAGACAGTTGGCAGAGCGCTAAGTTTTGGTCCCGATGGTAGTTGGCACTGGATGATACTATATGTTTTGGGAATGGTAATTCTGGTTGTTGCGCTAATTTTATACGTTCTGATTGTTCGCAATCCGCCACAAGGTCAGAATCACGCCGATGTTCAGGGGACAGCAGGCGTAAGCATCTTTAGCGTTGTAAAAATTAAGAACGTTTGGTTTGTTGCTTTAGCTGGCTTTGCGTTTGGTATTGCAAACTCGGTAGTTATTGCCTGGATTTGTACGTATTGGACAA
Source organism: Coriobacteriales bacterium (assembly GCA_031256715.1). Lineage (GTDB taxonomy): Bacteria > Actinomycetota > Coriobacteriia > Coriobacteriales > UBA8131 > JAIRQA01. The sequence goes on from JAIRQA010000062.1 coordinate 9,034, forward strand.
CAACAGGCGCGTTGGGTACATTTGATCCAACAACTGTGCTTACTCCGGATGTACTCGTTGCAATTCAAGGTACGCCAGATTATGGCTTGGCAAATGTTTTGACGGGTATCATGTACGCGATTGAAGTTTTTGCTTGTGCGGCATTTGGTATCTTGCTAAATAGGATTAAGAAGCGTCGTAAGTTTATAGTAATAGACTCTGTGGCGTATGCAGTTATCTTTTTTCTAATTTTCCAATTAAACTTCTTTGCCGGAATCATTGCCATGGTCATCCTCTATTCGCTCATCGAGTCAGGCTTTTGTGCTGCTATGTGGACGCTTGTTGGACAAACCGTACCTGATCCTCGTCATGGTCCTGGTGCTATTGCTCTATTTACTATTGCTATAGATGTGGGTATGATGCTTGGTAACCCCATTGGCGGTTTTTTTATAGACAATGGCTGGCCGTGGTGGGCTCTTTCCCTCTTGGTTTGCATCGCCCAATTGGTGGCAGCGGCAGGCTATGGTTTCATGAAGCTTTATAACGAAAAAGGCGAGATAGTAAAGATTTAAGCCACGATTTCGCCACGATTTTGTACGGTTGAGTGTGCAGTTGTGTGTGAGACTTGAGTGCATGAACCCTGATTAAGATTACCATCTGTGCTATACTTGGCAGGCAAATGGAGCCTCGCTTGGGCAATTGGAGCCCAGCACGCGAAAGTTCGCGAAAGTTCGCGAAAGTTCGCGAAAGCCATTTGCCTGCCTTATCTTTTGCGCAAAAGCTACTATAGCCTGCCACACTTTTTAGCAGATTGCAACTTGTGGTTGTGTTGGTTTTCTCCACATACAAACTACCGTAGTGCCTTTAATAAGCGGCTTAATAGGGGAATAATTAATACTGAGCCTAGCCTGAGTCAAGCCTGAGCTTAGCCCGAGCCTAGCCCGAGCCAGACCTGAGTCTAAAGCCTGAGTCAAGCATTCGCTGAACCATAACTGTTGGCATTTTGTAGTATAATGTTGCCTAGTTATGTCTAGTAAAAATATAGCTAAAAGGCTATCATTGTATAGATTAACTTATTTTGCTTGCTATATGAGCAAAAAAACGGATAATACTTTAATTTACAGAATGATGTAAGACAATGTAAGACGAGCACTATAGACTGGGAGCTTTACGAAGAATGACGCCAACAGAAGCCGACATGCAACAAACAAGCGTCCATCAATCGGATACCGCCGACAAAGCATCTATCACTCGCCGTAACTTTGCCTTTGGCATTGCTGCTGCTTTTGGTGTGGGGGCCATAACTGCTCTTAATACGCAGCTAGGAACAAGTTTTGGCGCCCGCCTAGCATTTGCCGATCCCACGTCTGCAGAAAAGCAGGCAGAGGCAGATGCTGTTGCTGCTCAGCTTAGTGCGTGGGCAAAAGAATTGCAAACTGCGTCAGACAACTACTCTTACGCCATGGATGCGCATGATGCTGCCATCGTGCAGATGAACGAGGCGCAAGGTCGTATAGATGTTGCGCAAGAGGCGATTTTTGCGACGCAAACAAAACTTGGCTCGCGTGCTTCTAGTATGTACAAAAGCGGGCCACTTTCATTTTTAGATGTACTTTTTGGTGCTTCATCTTTTGAGGACTTCACAACTCGTTGGGAACTTCTGAACAGTATTAATAGAGAAAACGCTGCGCTCATTGCTCAGAATAAAACTGCGCGCAAAGAGGCCGAGGATGCCCGCGAAATCTTTATGGCTCAGGAGCGCATTGCTGCAGAGAAACTTGCCGAGGCCAAAGCTATCAAGGCAAATGCCGAGGAACTTGTTGCAAAGTATGAGGCGGAATTAGCAGGTTTAGAGGCAGAGGTTGCCGAGCTTGTGCGCAAGGAGCAGGAGGCCGAGGCGGCGCGACTTGCTGCAGAGGAAGCTGCGCGTCTTGCCGCAGAAGAGGCAGCCCGCAATGCCAGCAACAGCAACAGTAGTGCTGGTTCTGGCGGCGGCGGCGGTTTTTGGGGCGATGGTTCTACCAGTCACCCTGTGGGAACTTATAATAGCATTGTAGAGGCCGCCTATTCGCGACTTGGCTGCCCTTATGTTTGGGCAGGTAATGGACCGGAAGTCTTTGATTGCTCTGGCTTGACGCGTTGGTGTTATGCGCAGGTTGGTATCTCTATTCCGCGTACTGACTCCTCGCAACGAGCTGCTGCCAGCTCTGTTTTGCCGGTAGATCAGGCACAGCCTGGTGATATCCTCTGGATGTCTGGGCATGTGGGAATTGCCATCGGTGGTGGCTCTTATATACATGCTCCATATCCAGGCGGCGTTGTTTGCATAGACAGCTGGCCGATATTTTCTGCAGCATTAAGGTACTAAGGCTGCATTAAGGCTGCATTAAGGCTGTTTTTTTGGTGCCAAGGCAGCATCATAGCTGTTTTAGGTACTTAGGTTGCATTAAGTTATTAAGCTTGAATGCGTTAAGCCAAAACAGATTTGGCGCAATTGCGGGGTGTTTACAAGGCGCGTTCTTAGGCATTTGCGAGCGTTATTAGACAAGCACCATGTTAAGCCTCTGGTGCTTATAAGGTGCGTCTTTAATGCATTTGCGAGGACGGACTCAAGCCTTGCTGCATGTGGGCTTCAAAAAAAGTGAAATAAGTGTAACAAGAAAAGAAGGAGAAAACCATGGATTTTGCAAGTTCTAAGACCAAGAGTAATTTAGAGTTCGCCTTTGCTGGTGAATCGCAGGCAACCAACAAGTATGCGTATTACGCATCGCGGGCGCGTAGCGAAGGTTACCAGCAGATAGCCAACATCTTTGACGAGACAAGCGGCAACGAGCGCCAGCACGCAAAGATTTGGTTTAAGATTTTGCACAACGATGGCTCTGTAAAAGGCGGTGTACCATCGACAATCGAAAACCTTGCCGATGCTGCAGCCGGCGAAAACGAAGAGTGGACACAGATGTACAAAGACTTTGCCAGTACTGCTCGCGAGGAGGGCTTTGAAGACATAGCCACCCTTTTTGATCATGTAGGTAATATTGAGAAGGAACATGAGGAACGCTACCGCAAGTTAATTGAGCGTCTAGAAAAGGGCGAGATTTTTAAACGTGATAAAGTTTATGCTTGGAAGTGCTTAAACTGCGGGCACATTCACTTTGGAACAGAGGCTCCGCTAGCATGTCCGGCGTGCTCGCATCCTCAGGCTTACTTCGAACTGCGCTCAGAGAACTTCTGATTTTGTTCTGGTATAGTTATGTAAATCTTAATAATGCGTCATTCTCTAACAGCAGGTTGTGTAAAAGTACCCTAAAGCGTCATTATGAACAAGTTTTTATAATCTAAAACAGTAGGACAGGACATTGCAGGTTTTGTTTCGCAATGACGCAAGAGGATGTTTTTTGCTTAGCCTGACGGGTATAAAATGGCGCTTAGCATAATTTTACGATCAGATGTTTTTTTGAGTGACAAGGAATAAAACATGGGTGTAGTGCTCCTTCGCTTTATTCTTATGATTAGCATTGTTCTATCGGCAGTTTTCTGCGCTGGGGCATATAGCAGTCAAGACAAAGAGCGGCTTCTGTACATAGGCAAGACAGATTTTAGTCGTGACATAATCTTAGGCGAGCTGCCGCAGAGTACTGATGACACCCTTAACTTTCTGCAGGGTCTTTCTAACGAGTATCAAGTTTCTATAGTTAAAAAGATCCTGCAGCGGGGAAATATACCAGAAAACATTTATGCCGGCATCTTTTGTGAAAGTACTTTTCCTATGGAGCAGCTGGGAATAACAGGCGGCTCGTTCATTAAGGCAGAAGATGAGTTTCTTGCAAGCTATGATAGTGGTAATCCCAAGCAGGTGGGTACACTATTTGTTTTTGGCAACGACCACCGTTTTACTGTTAAATCGCTTGCGGCACAATGGGCAGAGGAAGGAAGTATTGCAGGTGAATATCGCATCGTTTCTAATAGATCGTATGACTATGGCGCGTTTCTAAACAAGATTGCAACGTACTTTGGTGTCGAGCGTGATGACTTGCTGCCTGTTGGTGGGGGTGGGTATTATTCTGGTGCGTTCATTGAGTTTGCAATAATCGCTATTGGTTTGTTGGCGCTGTTATTTGCGCTGGCGGCATCTACAGTGCCATTGTTTCAGTCTAAGCAGATAGGCGCCAAAAAGTTACTTGGATGGCAAGATGGTCATATATGGATGTCATACATTAGGTGGATGCCCACTCTTGCTTTAATTACAATTGCTATAACAGATGCTGTGCTATTGTGGTCTTTGGCTAGCTTCTCGCAGGCGTTTGTTATTAACCTTGGCATTATTCACGTTATCATTCTTCTGGTTTTCTTTGGCTTGAGCCTAATAATGCCCATGTTGGCGCGCCAAGTAAATGTTAGTCAGTTACTTAAGCAGGCGGTGGCATCTAGATTATCTGTTGCTGTCGCCTGTATTCTAAAGCTGTGTTTTATAGCTGTGTTCTGCATGTCTGCGGCATCTATGCTGCCACTGATTACCGTTGCCGTAGATAGGTATCAGGCGGTGGCGCCATGGCTTCCTTATAGCGACTACTATGTAATAAATTCATATAAGCTAAATAATGAATCTCCATTTAGCCCTAAGCTTAGAGCAGCCATGGGTGGAATGTATGAGACATTAAATAATGACTTCAACGTGCTCTATATTGAAGGGAATGATTACTTTAAAGAAAACAATCCATTTTTTACCGGTACGCAAAATTTTCAGAGTCTTGATGTTAACCCCAACTACCTAAAACAATTTCCTTTGCAAGGAGCAGATGGCAAGGTCATAACTGTTTCAGAGGATGACACTCGTTTGATTGTTTTAATTCCGCAAAGTCTTGTAAATTCTTCTGAGGATATTATAAATTTTGAGCAGAAAAGATGGCAAGCGAGCATAGCTGATAATAGTGCTTTCAAAAACAGTGGCACTGACAATGATAGCTTAGGCAGTAGCGACTCTAACAATATGGACACAGGGGACACTGGCCTTAACAGCGAAAATTTTGTTAATAACGGTGGAACTGTCTTTGAATATTATCCAGATTTAGACTCTATTACAGATGAGGAAAAAATTGCTTTAGAAGCTTTTGCCGCAAGCATGCAAGCAGGCGATGAACAGCTGCCGCCAGAGATGTTAGAGACAATAGAAGAAATTAAAATTGTAGACACACAAGAGACTATGCAAAGCTCACAAAGTGCTAGCGGTGCAGAGGCTTCAGAAATAACAAAAGACAACGAAGTTTTAGCTATCACTTATCTTGATGATAAACCTCTTTTTGCTTTTGCGACAGCCCCCATGGCTGACAATAGCCTTTACCTTAAAAACCCAGTGATAATAGTACATACTCTAGCAGGAATGGCCATAGAAAACAACTATGCCTTTATGCTTATAGATGGTGCTAATAGCTCGATGAAGTTTCCTATTAGCGAAGATAGGGCAAGGGAATTAGAGGCGGCCTTTGACGCGTCTGCGCTTGCAGAGCATGAGGTCAGGCTAAGTAGCATTAAAGAAGTCATGAATGAAGAGATTGGCTCTTTATATTCTGCTCTTACTTTTTTATTGCTCGTCCTTCTTGTTCTTTTTGCTATAGGTGTAATTGCGGGTACGGTTTTGTTGCAGATTATCTTTATCTCTAAGCGAAAATGTTTGGCAGTGATGGCGTTACAGGGTTGGTCTTTTGGCGCGCGTTATAAAAGAGAGATTTTGTTATTTGTGGCTGTGAATCTTATAGCAATAATCGTTACTTCTGTGCTTGTTAAGGACTTGTTGGTCATACCAATACTTGCGCTATTTGCCTTGGCAGATTTTATGATATTGTTTATTGTTGTTCATCGTTTAGAAGCAAAAGGTGTTATTGCCGTGCTGAAAGGGGACTAAGTTGTTAGAACCTGTTATTAGGATGCAGGATGTGTCCAAGTCATACGGAAAGCGTACAGTGCTTCAGGGTTTCTCGCTAAATGTAAACGCTGGCGAAATGGTTGCTCTTTGTGGGGCCTCAGGTTGCGGCAAGTCTACACTACTAAATATACTTGGTCTTTTAGAGAGGCTAGACCTTGGCAGTTATGCGCTTTTTGGCAAGTCTAACATTAAACCAGGTAGCATGTCTGCAACAAGGTGCATTCGCGAAAACATTAGCTATCTATTTCAGAACTATGCTTTGGTAGATAACATGACGGTAAAAGAAAACCTGCTCTTTGCTCTACGTTATGTGGCTGCTTCAGGAAAAGATAAGCTGGCGGCGATTTGTGAATCTTTGGCGCAAGTTGGGCTTGACGGCTGCCTTAATGCCAGGGTCTGCGAACTTTCTGGCGGCGAACAGCTGCGCGTTGCACTTGCTAGGTGCATCATAAAGCCAGGCGGTCTTATTTTAGCAGACGAGCCCACAGGCTCTTTAGATTCAGGCAATCGCGATAATGTTATGCAGCTACTAAAGGGTCTTAACAGACAAGGCAAAACCATAGTGATGGTGACCCACGACCCTGCAGCAGCCGCATTCTGCGACCGCGTAATTCAGATTGCTGCGGTTGAAAACAGCGCCGAGTGTAGCTTGCGTTAGGATAAGCTTGCGAGCACGCCGAAAGCAGTATGGCAGCTCTATGTATCAGCTCTTTGTGGCAGCATGAAAACGGTTTGTGCTAAGCAAAGTTAGCAACCGTCCAGCTATATAAGCTAAAGCCGGTCATACCTTCTAAGCGCACTAGATTAAGTGTGCAGCATATAGTGGAATGCTCTTGATGTTGTTCTGAAAACCAAAGTTCTTTGCCGAGATGCGTATTGCATAGGAGGGATTGTTTTTCTGAACGTAAGTGCATAAACTTTGAGAGCGTACGTTGCTGCCCTTTTTTACTTCAATCGGAATTATGTTGCCCGCAGAATCTGTAATCAGAAATTCAATCTCTGCCTTGCCGGCAGAACGCCAATAATAAATTTTGTTGTTGTGCGTCACGAGTTGCTGCATTACATGGTTTTCTGCAAGCGCTCTGGCAAGCAAGGTAGAACCAAAGGAGTCTTTCATAACCTCGTGTGGCAGAGCGGCCAATTTTGAACAGAGCATTCCGGTGTCACTCATGTAAAGCTTAAAGAAGTCACGGTTTGTCATTGCGCCTATGGGTGATTGCACGCGCTCGACCAATGGGCAGCTCTAGTTTAAACCCTAGACGCAACCCAAGATGTACGAAGATGCAGCCCAAGGCGCAGCTCTAGTTTAAACCCTAGGAGGAATCTCAGATTGAACTCTAGATTAAATCCTATACGCAACCCAAGATTGATCCCAAGTTTAAACCCTAGACGCAACTAAGATGTGTGCCAAAACATGTACGCCAGTAAGCTCGTTAGAAAAATTTAGTTAGAAGCAATGCTGCCCGTCTCTGTAAAAGCTCTTAAATTTGTTGAGAAAAACTTGTTCGAACTAATGCCGTCTGCCCTCTGTGAGTGGCAGGTTCGTGTTACGAACTTCTCAACATTTAACATTTTGCCTCCGTTTACCTGAACTTGTTGCCTTATGGCGTTTAAGACGCAAATATACGCACACAATAGCGCTTTAAGCGAGTATAACTTACTTAAGTTTAGTTTTGTGCGCATTAAAAGGCAGACTGTAAAGTAGGTTTAGCGGCTGTGCCCCGGTTGATGTTAAGCCAACTGTAATGGGTTATACAGCAGCAGGTGCAGAAATATCAGCGATAATCTGTGCCTGGGTTAATGCGAAGTCTAAAATGGCTTTCGCAAGCAGCCAGCTTGCTAGATGCACTTTGCTGGATGCCATCTTGCAAGATATCATTTGGTGCGCACTAGTATGCTAAGGAGAGTGCATGCTAGTAAGATATACCCAACAAGGAGGTGTACGTATGACAGAAGTTGAGACCTGCAAGAGCAGCTTTAACACCATGCTTGAAGAGCGGGGCGTCTCGCGCCGCAGCTTTTTAAAACTTTGTGCTGGTGTTGCGGCAACTCTTGGTCTTTCTGAGGCAATGGTGCCCCAGATTGCCCAGGCTCTCGAGGAAAGCGTCATTGGCAAAGCCAGCGGGAAGCTAATGCCGGCCATTTGGCTGGAACTTGCGTCTTGCACAGGTTGTACAGAGTCGCTGGCTCAGGTGGACACACCTGATGTTGCGACGATTGTGCTAGATTTAATTTCGCTGAATTACGCCGAGACCCTATCTGCCGGAGCCGGCTACTCTTTAGAGGAGGCCAAGGCACAAACTATCGAGGCTGGTGGCTACATCCTCTTTGCAGAGGGTGCGCTGATGGAAGGCTGGGACGGCAACGCCTTGCGTATTGCCGAAGAAAAAGGCACCGACATCGTACGTCACGCAGCCAGCAACGCCTTTGCTGTTATTAGCGTGGGCAGTTGTGCTGTAGATGGCGGTTGGCAGGCAGCCCATCCAAACCCAGGTGGCGCCATTGGCATTCAGCGATTCCTAGAGCAAGAGCACGCTGCGGGGCGTTTTCACTATGAGGCTGGCGATTCGCCACTTCCCCCCATCATCAATGTGCCATCCTGTCCTGCAAACCCCGAGCATCTGGTAGCCTTGCTTGTAGATGCCCTCTTGCTTAAGAGGCTCCCCGAGCTTAATCACCTTAACATGCCCGCGCAAATCTTTAGCCAGACCATTCACGACAATTGTCCTCGTCGTGGTCACTTCGAAAACGGCGAGTTTGTTTACAAATTTGGCTCAGAGGAAGAGAAAAAGGGCTATTGCCTGTACCCGGTTGGTTGCAAAGGGCCTCAGACCAAGAACAACTGTCCCATCGTGCGCTGGAATCGTCGCGCCAGTTGGTGCGTAGAGTCTGGAGCTCCCTGCGTTGGTTGCGCTATGGCAGACCCCAGAACATCCGACCTTAACTGGGTAAACATGAA
>JAIRQA010000116.1 GCA_031256715.1 Coriobacteriales bacterium
AGAGAAATAATGACAGTTCATGAGCGGGATGTCAAATTGCTCATTTCAAACTCATCGCTACGCGTTTCGTTAAGTCTTAAAGTTTGCGTTAAGTGTAGCGTTAACTATGCAAAGTTTCGCATTTGTAATCTTGTCATTGTGTCCTAGAACTATATGTCAAACATCATATCATAGCTCTGATAATTGTTCAGGCTCCCTTGACAAAGAATTTGCGTAGGTGCTAGACTATCGGCTTACTTTACGATTGCATTGTTTTGTGTGCACAATGTGATATATATGTCGCAGTTTTACGCTGTCTAAATAGTAAGATGCTAACACAAGCCAAAGAGACATAATGACTCTAAGAGACTTTTCTGAGCAAGCCAGACAAAGACTTTAAGAGCAAACAGGTAGACTAAGCTAATGCATACACAGGATCATAAGAGTCATAATATCCATTATTTTATGCAGCGCTATTGCCACGTTGGCACTAAGCAGTTGCATACAAACAAGAATCGAGGATCCCGTGGAAGCAAACAAAGTATTGTTAGAGGAACGTTTGTCGCTAACTGACACCAGAACAAGAAAGACTGCTAACACTCTAGAGCAGGATAACTCAGCTGCTGCAAGCACCGATGCAGACAATTCTGCGGTTACAGAAAATACAGCTGCCAGCGAACTTGATGTCTCAAATGCCAACGATGGCGCAGACGCAAATACTTACAAAGAGTGATGTCAATAAACATACTTAACAGCAGGTATGCTTAGCAATTCTCAACATAAAAAAATGCTTAAAGGAGAAAATACATAATGTCAGACCTAAGTGACATTGGCGAGAAGGACAGGTATCTTTACTAGCAAAGCGAACGGCCTTGAATGTTTTTGTAAGGAACCGTGAGAAATATGACTCCCAGGGAAGCTCTGGGATTCCCTGGGGTTTTCTAGTAACCCCAATAGTCCCTAGAACCATCTTGTATTTTAGGACTCCTAGGTCAAAAGTCGAATCAAACCAACCAAACCAACCAACCAAAACAACCAACCAAACCAACCAAAACAACCAAAACAACCAATCAAAACAACCAATCAAAAGTCGATTATATTTACCACTGGACAAATAAAAAAATATGTTACAATGGTTTCACTCAGATAATTCCCTAGTGCGCTGTGCCCTTGATGACAGCCTTGCACTGGGTGAAGTAAATCCCAGAGACAAGTTCCCAGAGGTACGCGAATCGCACAAATGCCTGCAAAGTTTTAACTAAACAGCTATTGCTAAATCAAGTGTTATAACTCGTAAGCTGCAATGCTAGCTTGCTCGTGTTATAGTGTTTACACTTGAGTGCAACGTTAGGTGAGATGTGGTTATGAATTAAGAGTGCGAGCTGGAAAGCTCTTTCCTTGTAAATCTTAGGAACCGATACCAGAAACAATCAGGAGGTATTACAGAGTTGAAGTTTTTTGTAGACACTGCCAATTTAGATGAGATTAAAGAGGCAGCTAGTTGGGGCGCTTTGGCTGGCGTAACCACTAATCCAACGCTTTATGCCCGCATTGGTGGCAAATTGAGCGACTTTCATCATCATATCCAGCGCATTTGCGAACTTGTTGCAGGTCCTGTTTCTGCAGAGTCTACAGCTTCAGACCGCGATGGGATTATTCGTGAGGGACGTGAGTTAGCTAAGTTGGCTAGCAATGTAGTCGTTAAGGTTCCTACAACCATAGAGGGGCTTGCGGCAACGCGCACGCTGGCAAACGAGGGAATTCCTGTAAATATGACATTGTGTTTTACGGTACCGCAAGCAATTCTGGCCGCTCGTAGCGGAGCGCGCTATGTGAGCCCATTCGTCGGCCGCTTTGATGACATATCAGAACATGGTGTGGCGCAGCTTGAAGATATCGTTACTGCCCTAGGAAATTATGACCTCAGCGAATCGGGCTGCCTTAGAGCAGATGGCAAGCGTGAGCATATAGAAGTCATTGCGGCATCTTTGCGCTCGGCGGCTCATGTTGCCCAAGCTGCCCTTTTAGGCGCTGATATAGCTACTGTACCATTTGCTGTGCTAAAGAAGTGCGTCGAGCATCCGCTAACAACTGCGGGTCTAGAGGCATTTAATAAAGATTGGGAGAAAGTGAAGAACGCATGACAGACAAGATAGACAACACGCTGCTCAAAGAAAGTTCTGGGATACAACAGCCTGCCGAGGTTGCACCTGTGCCAAAAAGGCGCGGAAGACCACCAAAGAAGCTGCTTGAAGCACAAGCGGTCGCCGCCGCTGCAGCAACTACAGATGCCAGTGCTGCTGTTAGCGACAATAATGCTAATGCGGCTGCAGCCGCATCTGAGGGCGCAAACGCTAAGCCCAGCGCTAAAACTAAAGCTAGGGCGAAAACTAAAGCTAATGCAACCGCCGCGGATGCAAATGACGATGCTAATGCAGTAATGTCTTCGCGTGAGGCACAGGCTCAATCTGCTATCTTTGACTCCCTGCGTCCTGCCACTCCAGAGCAAATGCAGGCGATGTTGGCTTTCGGCGCAACAACAGGCGCAACAACAGGCGTACCTGCAGCGGCACCCGTGGGCGCAACAGCACCCACAGCGGCACCTGTACCTGCAACAGCACCCGCAACTGCCGCGCCCCTACCAACTGGAGTAGTGGCAACAGAGTCAGTGCATGGTATTCGCAAGCCGCGCAGAGCAACGGCAGTTAAGCGAGCAATGGAGCCTTTGGTAGAGCCAACAGTTACTTCGGTGCCGGCAGCGGCAACGCCTGTATACCCGGTTGCTGCTCCTTTAGGGCAGCATGCGCCAGATGCAACAAACCAAACTGCGATACCTCAACGTCAGCCGTATCAGCAACAACATCAGCCGCAGTATCAACAGCAGTATCAGGCGCAACCTCAGCGCTATTCTCAACATGCTCAAGGTTCTCAATCAAACTATTCTAACCAGCGCGATCAGCGTGACCGGCGCCAAGACAATCAGCAACAACAAAACAATCAGAAGGGCAAGGGCGCTCAGGGCAAGGGGCAGCAGAACAACAAAAATGATCGTCAGCAGCGTCAACGCAAACAATATACTCCCAAAGAAGTAATACCGCAGGTCACACGTGAAGATTTGGCTGCGCTAAAAGTTGCAGAGCTTAGGGCAAAGGCAGCAGAGATAGAACTTGATGTTAGCCTCATTAAGAAAAAAGACGAGCTTATAGATGCTGTTTTGGAAGGCATGATTAAGGCAGAAGGCTTTATAGATTGTGCTGGCGTGCTAGACTTATTGCCCGAGGGTTATGGCTTCTTGCGCACCAGTGGTTATTTGCCTGGCGATACAGATGTTTATGTGGGCGTTTCGGTTATTCGTCGCAATGGCTTGCGTAAGGGCGACTATGTTAAAGGTCAGGTACGTCCAGCGCGCGAGTCAGAAAAATTTGCCGCAATTCAGCGCATAGATAGCGTTAATGGCATGAGCTTAGAAGATTTGCAACGTCGCTCGCGCTTTGCCGATCTTACTCCGGTTTACCCAGACCAACGCTTGCTTATGGAGCATGGCAAAAGCACAATCACGGCTCGAACTATAGATCTCGTGGCGCCCATAGGCAAAGGTCAGCGCGGTTTGATTGTTTCTCCGCCAAAAGCCGGTAAGACTACAATACTTAAAGACATTGCCGCAGCTATTACGTCAAATTCTCCAGAGGTGCATCTGATGTGTCTTTTGGTAGACGAACGCCCAGAAGAAGTTACCGACATGCAGCGCTCCATTCATGGCGAGGTTGTTTCATCTACATTTGATATGCCCTCAGAAAACCATATTGCCGTGGCCGAATTAGTTATCGAGCGTGCAAAGCGCCTGGTAGAGTGTGGCAAAGACGTTGTTATTCTGCTAGACTCTATTACTCGTCTTGCGCGTGCCTATAATTTGGCGCAGCCTGCATCTGGTCGCATTCTCTCTGGTGGTGTAGATTCTACCGCGCTTTATCCACCAAAGCGTTTCTTAGGTGCGGCACGTAATATAGAAAATGGCGGTTCGCTAACAATTTTGGCATCAGCGCTTATAGACACCGGCTCTAAGATGGACGAGGTAATCTTTGAGGAGTTTAAAGGCACAGGCAATATGGAGCTCAGGTTAGATCGCGACCTTGCCGATCGCCGTATTTTCCCGGCTATTGATCCAATATCTTCTGGTACTCGTAAAGAGGAATTGCTGCTTGATCAGCAGGAAGCGCCATTAATTTGGGCTGTACGCCGCATCTTGGCCAATCTTTCTAACACAGAGCGCGCTATGGAGATGCTTATTAAGTCGTTAAAACAGACCGAGGACAATTCCGAGTTCTTAATGCGCACTGCTAAAAAGGCGCAAAGTAGCGCTCAGTCTTCGGGCGACATGGTGCTATAACAATATTGCTGCAGCAGACATCGCGATAAGAGCTTATAGCGCTCAGTCTTCGGGCGACATGGTGCTATAACAGGTTTGCCAACTAGGGTTAAATGGTAGCGCCTTGGTTTTTTAGCCCGCTGGCGAACAGCAAAGTGCTGTAACGGATTTGCCAACGGCTGTTGCTACTAATGCAGATAGCACTATGATAAAATAACTACCTTTGTGACAATATGCTCTGGTCGGAAACCAGGGCAAGAAAGTGAGTGAAAAAATGAAGAAAGGCATCCATCCAGATTACGTAGAGGCCACGGTGCATTGCTCTTGTGGCAATAGCTTTACAACCAGAGCAACAAAAACAGAGTTGCATGTAGAGCTTTGCAATGAGTGTCATCCCTTTTACACTGGTCAGCAGAAATTCGTAGACACAGGCGGTCGCGTGCAACGCTTTGCCGATAAGTTTGGTTCTGCTGCCGAAGGTGTTGCCGAGCGTGAAGCTAAGCGTAAGGCAGAGAAGTTGGCTGCTGCTCAAGCCGCCGAGGCTAAGGCGCGCGAAGAGCGCGAGCGCAAGGCAGCAGCGAAAGCAGAAAAAGCTGCCAAGTTTGCAGAAAAAGCAGCTCGTAAAGCAGGTAAAGATGTCGAGAAGAACGCTGACGCTAGCGACTCTCCTGAGTTTGCAGAAAACAGTGACGCCACCAGTGATGTCACTGCTGCTGATGTTGCTGCAGATGTCGCTGATGAGAACGGCACTGTAACTGGTGACGCTGAGGTCGCAGTTGACGCCGCAGCCACTGACGACGCTGAAGCTGCTGCAGTAGACGACAAAGCAGAAGTCGTTACAGAAGCCGCCACGGAAGAGACAGCTGCAGAATAGACGCGGCAGAATAATCAGCAGATTCTAAAGATGCTAATTAGGAGGTAGCTAACGCGATATATACACCAACCGGTTTTGCTATAGCTGCGTCATCTACATAAACTGGCTTAACTATAAATGCGTCATTGGCGTTGCTCGTGTTAGAAAATATTTGATGTTAACAGCGTTAGAAAATATTAGGCGTTACCCGTGTTAGAAAATAGATGCAGATAGAAATCCTTTATCATACCCCAGAGCCTGAACGTGCCGTTGCTACGGCCGCCAGGCTCTGCTATGCTCCGGTGGGTGCTGCCGAGCTTAGAGACAAAATGACTGCCGAGCAAGTGCAAAAGGTGCTTGCAACTATTATGAAAAGCGGACATCACTCAGCTTTAGAACATGCCAGCTATACTTTTGCCATCGATGGTGTTTCGCGGGCACTTACACATCAGCTAGTGCGTCACCGTATAGCTAGCTTTAATCAGCAAAGCCAGCGCTATGTGACATTTAAGCAAGAGCCGGACGTTGTTATGCCGCAAAGTGTTGCGGAAAATCCCGAGCTGTCAGCAATCTTTAATAGTGCCATTAAAAATGCTTACCAATCTTACGCGCAACTCATAGAAGCAGGTATTCCGGCAGAGGATGCGCGCTACCTTTTGCCTAACGCCTGTGTGAGTAAAATTGTTGCTACTATGAACATACGCGAATTACTGCATTTCTTCGAGCTACGCTGCTGCAATCGTGCTCAGTGGGAGATTCGCGAGATGGCTGCTAGCATGCTAGCATTAGTGCAGCCGACCGCACCCTATATCTTTATGGATGCCGGCGCTGCTTGTCGTCGCGGTAGTTGCCCAGAAGGAAAGATGACTTGCGGCAACCCTTTTACCAAAGTTGTGCGCCCATGAAGTTATCCGAAGACAACAAGAGTGCGCAAGCCGTTAGTAAAGAGATGAATGTTGGTAAAGCGATGGGTTCGGGTTCTGATAAAAAGCCAACGCCAGCCTCTTCTACCCCTGCCACTACCACTACTTATTCCTCTACTTCTAGCTTGACTTCGTCTGCATCTTCGTCAATGGCAACAAACTTTGGCTCTGATGAAGGCGTCTTAGAGCGACCCCACCTAGATTTACCGGTGCCGGTGTCTGCAAAGGGAGATATTGCCAAGGCAGTAGACGAAAGTGGCGTGGTCTGTCGTACACACGTTGGTGGGCAAGCACTTATAGAGGGCGTAATGATGCGCGGTCGCTACAATTGGGCACTTGCTGTTCGCGAACCTAGTGGGAAAATCTACATGGAGGAGCACGACCTTATCAGCGGTCGCGACAAAAATTCCTGGATGTATAAACCTGTTGTGCGCGGCTGCACGGCACTTGTAGAGTCGTTGGCGTTAGGCTATCAAGCTTTGCAGATAGCCGCCGAGCATGCCTTTGAAGACGACGACGATGACGCTGCCACTGCCGCCGCCGCTGACGCCGACGTCAGCGCTGCCGTTGATGCCAACGATGACAGCACCACCGTTACAATCAACGCCAACGATGACGCTGCCACTGCCGATGACAACAAAGATGATGTCAAGAAGAACTCAGATACCGTAGTTTTAAGCGAAACGCAGGGCAGCGATTCAGTTGCTAAGGCACAGACTCAAGCTCTTAAACTGTCGTCAGAAAACGAGGATGTCTCTTCTCAACAAAATGAAAACGGCACTGCCTTACCCAAGGCTGTTATGTCTATTAGTATGATTTTAGGCATTCTTTTGGGCGTTGGTATTTTTATAGTTTTACCTGCGGTTATTACTAACTTTTTGGTTGGCGACTATGCCAAAAATACCTTGCTTTGGAACGCTGTAGATGGCGTTTTGCGTGTGGCAATTTTTATTTTTTACATTTGGCTTATTGGGCGTATGCCCGATATCAAACGTATGTTCGCTTATCATGGCGCCGAACATAAGACTATTCATTGTTATGAACATGGGTTGGAATTAACGGTGGGTAATGCTCGACGTTTTCCTACACTGCATGTTCGTTGCGGCACTGCCTTTATGATTATGACAATGATAATTGCTATTTTGGTGTTTACGCTTGTGCCTGTTGGACCAATTATCGATCAATTGGGAATAAATAACGATATCTTGCGTTTACTTTTGGTCATTGCCTCGCGAATAATTTTGCTGCCATTAGTGGCTGGTCTTTCCTACGAGATTACTGTTAAGTGGGCGGGGACGCGTCCGGAAAATCCTCTGGTAAGGATAATTCTTTGGCCTGGGCTGCAAATGCAGAGGCTTACCACCAATAATCCCGATGACGATATGCTGGAGTGCGCCATTGCAGCCATGCAGCAGGTATTGCATCGCGAAGAGCTTGAGCTTGCTGCCTCAAGTAAAAATTAAACGAAAATTTAAGCAAAGTCTTTGCCTTCGAGGTATGATATAAGTTACCCACGATAAGTTGTCCGCTTTTGCGTTTACCTTCGCCGTGTCTTTGCCTTCGCCCGCCTTTGCAAATGTAATAGCGACATCAGGTGAAATCTGCTAATATGTTAAGCCAATAAATTAATTCAGACCGCAAATATACTTTAAACACAGACGGAGGTCTATACCTTGGCCGCAAATAAGCCCCAGGGCAAGCACAATGATAACCGCAGCAATGGCGCTAGCAAGGGCACTCGCAACGGTGCGTATGGTGGCGCTCGTAATGGCACCAGTGGTGGCGCTCGTAATGGCACAACCGCAAAGCGCAATGCTAAGTCTTCGCATTCTCATTTAGCCGGTAGCGTAAATAGTCAAGCACGCAATTCTAACAAGGGTGTAGCCGACACACAACAACGTTCTTTTTTAGATAACCGCGCAAAAAATGACCTTGCTGGAGTTCTTATCGCCATTTTAGCTATTGTCCTGCTAGTTGTGGTGTTAATGCCATCTAATGCTATTGCCGCGCATTTTATTAGCGAAGGCTTGCGAGTTCTTGTAGGTCTTGGCGCTTATATCTTGCCTTTCCTACTGCTTTGTTGGGCGACGACATTTTTTATTAAACAAAGATTAACTAACAGTCCCATGCGTCTGCTTATAGGTTTGGCCGTAATCTATTTAGCGATAATTTCTTTAGCATCTGCTAATGGCACAAACGAGTCTGCCAATCTTTCGCAAATATTTTTACATGACCATTTAATTGCCGGCGGTGGCTATATTGGTGGATGCATTACCTGGGCGCTCTTAACTTTAGTGGGGGGTGTGCCAACAACTATTATTCTTGTTGGGCTGATATTAGCTGGCTTGGTTTTAATTGGCTTTTCTATCTCTAAGCTTATAGAAAACCTTGGCAATAAAGTTGCGTCGCGAAAAGAAGGTAAAGCGCAGTCTAACCCTCAGTTGGCGCAAATATCACAGGGTGCCTACCAGATGTCTGCAGATGCACGAGGCAAGAATACATTAGGTCATGCTGCTTGTGCGCAGGCTCAGTTACAACCCACAATTGCAGTGGCGGCAAAAGGACGCAAGCGCGGACTTGCAGGCATGCAAACAAATGCAAGCACAACGTCGGAACTTGATGCTTTATATGGCACCGCCTATGAGCATGGAAGTCAAGGCGAGATTCCCTATAATCGTATAGCAGATTTGGGTGCAACCAGACGCTTGCGCAACGCTAATAATGGCGCCAACAATAAAGAAGGAAGAGATGACCTTAATTTATATGCCGCAAATGGTCTTGATGGTGGCTTTGATATCCTTGTGGGCGACTACGATGAAGATGCTAGTAACCAAGATGTTTTTGATTATGATTTAGACGCTGACGGCAAAGGTAATGGCGTTTTTGGTTCAAACGCTGGTGCCAGCTCAGGTTCTGACATAGGTTCTGGTATGCATTCAGATACAAACGCAGACATGAATATTGCCCAGAATGCTTCAGAGTCAAAAGATGGTCGAGGCAAAAATACATCTGACACCAAAGGCAAGCGTGGCAAGAGTGGCTTACTAGCTAAAGGCACATCTTTGGCTAAAGGAGTCTCAAATTCAGATATCGCTACCGCATCTAACTTCGAGGATGATTTTATTTTGCCAGACGCTAAAATACTACGTGTCTCGCGCGAGAAAGCCACTACAAAAGCAGGAATTCGTGAACTGCGTAATACAGCCGAGCGGCTACAGGCTACTTTTGAGGAGTTTGGAGTTGATGGCAAGGTCATTGGCTGGATATCAGGTCCAACAGTGACATTATATAAGGTTACATTAGGCGAAGGCGTACGCCTGAATCGCGTTACTGGTTTGCAGGATGACATCCAGCTTTCTTTGGCGGCCTTGGCGATTCGTATAGTTGCGCCTATTCCCGGTACTTCGCTCGTGGGCATTGAGGTTCCCAATGACAAACGCAACGATGTATTATTAGGAGACGTGCTAAGCTTTGCGTCTTCAGGTGCATTACAGCTTGGCATAGGTAAAGATGTCGAGGGCGATGCGATTACTGCCGATTTAGCTGCTATGCCGCATTTGCTTATTGGTGGTACTACTGGTTCTGGTAAGTCGGTAGCCATAAACTCGATGATAATGAGTATTCTGATGCGTGCTACTCCAAACGAAGTGCGCATGATTCTTATAGATCCAAAACGTGTTGAACTTTCGCTTTATAATGATATACCGCATCTTTATGTGCCAGTTGTTACCGATGCGGCGCAAGCAGCCAGTGCATTGTCGTGGGCAGTCGCAGAGATGGAACTGCGCCTGAAGAGCTTTCAGAAGTCAGGTGTAAAAAATATCAAGCAGTATAACGCTAAGGCACGCGAGGAACAGGCAAAACGCGAGGCGGAATTGCAGAAGTTGGTCAAGCAGGATGCTAAAGCGGAAGCAGACACGGAAGCGGACAGGGCGGACACTGGGACGGTTAAAGTGGACATGGGGACGGTTCATCTGTCCGCGTCTACTTTTGACTCAAAAGAGTCTACAGACGAACAATTGCGGACAGATGAACCGTCCCCATGTCCGCCCCGGACAGATGAACCGTCCCCGTGTCCGCCCTGTCCGCTTCCTACCCCAATTGATGCCGCAAATATTGCATCAGATGATAATTGCATGAAACCTTTGCCTTATATTGTTATTGTCATAGATGAGCTAGCCGATCTGATGATGGTTGCCGGTAAGGATGTCGAGGCTTCTATTAGTCGTCTGGCCCAACTAGCGCGTGCAGCTGGCTTGCATCTGATAGTTGCCACACAAAGACCGTCAACGCAGGTAATAACGGGTTTAATAAAGGCTAATATCGTCAACCGTATTGCATTTACTGTGGCATCAGGCATAGACTCACGAGTCATTTTAGATAATACTGGTGCCGAGGACTTAATTGGCGGCGGCGACTTACTTTTTGCGCGCCCGGAATATAGTAAACCTGTTCGTATTCAGGGTTGTTTTGTTAGTGAACCAGAGATAGAAACTGTGGTAGAATTTTGGCGTAGTCAGGGTACGCCAGACTATCACGAAGATATTTTGCTTGCGCGAAACGGCAGTGGTGGTGTAGGAAATGGAGGTTTTGGTGATGAGAATGGCGATGATGATCCACTGCTTTGGGACGCTGCGGATATTGTTGTTTCTAGCGGCCTTGGTTCTACCTCTACATTGCAACGCCGTTTAAAAGTTGGTTATGCACGTGCCGGACGCATCATGGATATGCTTGAGAGCAAAGGTATTGTTGGTCCACCAAATGGCTCTAAGCCTCGCGAGGTTCTTATAGATGATGTCTTAGACTTAGAGACCCTAAAAGCATTCGAGCGCTAAGACTAGCAGCTATGGCGCATACAGTGCTTAATGCATATAAGTTTTTTGCTACTAAGGCAGCCGGAAAAGCCATGTCAGGCAATCGTACATATGCAACCGTACACCGGAAAAATGCGGCAAATTAAAGTTTTAACTGCTGCAAGATAACTCACATATGGCATTTTTGCCAATATGCAGTAAAATAGTTCGCGAAACGTTTTTCAACCGTATAAATAAAAGTGGGAGTGAGTTTTTGGCAGAAGCCACATTCAGTGAACGACTGGCCAGTGAGCGCCGCAGAAGGAACCTGAGTATCTCTCAGGTTTCTGAGACCTTGCGCATTCGTCCATCTATCATAGAAGCTATGGAAAGTGGCACTTTCGAAAACATGCCCCTAAAGGGTTATGTCCGCAATATGATTAGCACCTATGCTCGCTATCTGGGATTGGATCCCGTTGCTATAACCGAACAATTTCTGCGTGAGTATCGCCAGTTCGAGCAACAAGTGTCACGTCAGGTTTCTCCTTTACAAATCCCACACCCTCAGTCTGGGGATTTGGCGGGTCTTGCAGATGGCACTCGCGCAGGCGAACGCTCTTCGTACTATAAAAAGCCGCAACGCACCACCATTCATATGCCAAAAAGGAACTCGGCTTCGGGTTCGTTATGGGGTTCTAGCGCCAATAATAGGTATGATGAGCAAAATGGCGATGCAGAAGAATTTGGTGCTGGACAAGGTCATACGCAGTCGCGACGAGCGCGGCGACAGGCGCAAAAAAGTAGCAGCGAGTCAAGTCACAAAAAGTATAACTCAAGTGGTAGAGGCACTACGATTGGCGGTGACGTCACCGGTGTGGCAGGTTTCTTTCTTAACATTGTACGCTCTTTATTTGCGCGCCCCTTGTTAATGGTAATCATTCTGGTTGTGATTGCCGTGCTATTGCTAATACTTGTTGCCACCGCTGCCGGCAGTTGTTCTAGTAAATCTGTTGAGACATTGCCCATTACTGGTGGCGCTGCCAATTCCGCAGATGGTATCAGTGCCGATGACGTTGGTAAAAGTGTTGAGGAGATCGCCGCACAACTCGCAGAGGATGCCAAGTATGGCGAATTTGAATTACGTATTGTTCTAAATGAAGGCGCGTCTTGGATTACACTTGTTATTGATGGCAAAGAAGTATTTAATGATATCGCTCAGTCTCCTTACGATGAAGTCTTTAATGTTACAACTTCCTGTGTGCTTGACGCCGCGGCTCCAGGCTATGTTAAGGTTTATCGCAACGAGCAAGAGGTGACCTTAGAATACATAAATAATTTAGGCCATGCAGAATTAAAAGTTGAGCAAAAGCCAATTACTACCGACAGCAGTACCAACAAGCCTGCCAATGCAAATGAGGCTGCGGCATAATGACGCAATCGCAGTGAAGATAAGGAAGTGCTAATTTCATTCAGCCATTGGCATAGTGGGTGATGACCGTGACATTAGTAGCACGAGGGTTTTTCTCGACATATTTAATACCTAAGCTGTAAAGCCACGTTGCGTTAATGCCTAGATTGTGCGCTTAAAGATATCTGATGGGGATTACGCAATGACCATCTTTTAGCGTGATTAGATTATCGTACAAACAAATCACGCCGCCAGATTCGTGACGAATGCCCTTGACCTTATCTAGTGCCCCGAATGCCTTTTAATCTGGGGGAAAAGGTTTGTAGCATGTTGTATCTCGTCTATAAAAACAGAAGGAGGATTATCCTTAAAGAAGGTCACGCCCCGCTCCATGTCATCTAGAGGCGAGCGAAGCGAGAGCTTAAGGATCTAGTTCGCCAGACCGAAGTGTCAGAGTCTTAAGCATTGCCGCCACGGCAATCTCAGGATGACGCATGGGGGCGTGAACAGAAACGTGTGCGTTGTCACTTACGTCGTTAGCAAGCACAATTTGCTTTTGCTATAGTTGATGCTTTGCTATAGTATAAGTGACATTGCGCGGCAGATGTTGTCTGTTGTAAAGGATTTCTTTAAAGGAGATAAAGTGGATTTACTTATTGTTGTGATTTCTGCTCTGTTGTGCTCTGCACTTACTTTACCTGTTCATGAAATCGGTCATGGCATTGCCGCAAAGATTATGGGATGGGAGTTTCACTTCGTCTCGTTTTTCGGATTTACCTTTGAGCATAAGGATGGCGAAGGATTTAAGGTCCGGCGCGAGAAAACAGGTTCGTACTTTTTTGGAGTAATATTGACATTACCAAGATATCCCGCCTTGATGAAGATATGGCACTATCTGTTTTATTTATTTGGAGGTGCCATGATAAATTTCATCATATTTTTGCTTTTGCTTGTTGTAGGTATATTGTCTAACAATTTCTATGTAAAACTCTTCTCGATAATACCAATAGGAAATACGATTTCGTCACTTGTACCATGTTATTTTGGCATGTTGCAAAGCGATGGTATGCAGATATTAAACAGCTTGCGTGAGAAATCAAGAACTGATGTCATACGCTTAATGGTTGCATTTGCAAAGGCAGAGGTTGATGGTCTTCCCGTACCAGTTCTCACTAATGACGAATTAACTGTCCTGCGTTTAGCAAAGGGCAGAAATGCACGATACCTAGGTTATGCTCTTAGCTACCTGAGGTGCAAAGAAAGTGCAGACACGAATGTAGCAAATGAGTTTCTTAGCGAGTTAAAGCTTAGCTTAGCAAAAAGCAAACAGTTGCGGGCAATTGACTCGCAGTCATATAAGATTGGTGACGAAATAGAAAGAGGTTCGCAAAATGCCTTTTGATTTGGTGCTATATATCTTCTTCTTTCTGCTAATCTCAGTTATAGTTTATCCATTGCATGAACTTGGTCATCTTGTGGCAGGTTTAATATGCGGGTGGCAGTTTAAGTTCTTCTCTGTTTTTTGTCTTGTGTTTTATTTCAATAACGGACTTAAGATAAAACCAATGCCAAAGCCAGAACGTATGAAATGTTTTTTTGGCATGGTGATGCTTATACCAAAAACTGAAGAACAACTAAAGGGTAGTGCACTATATGCAGCTGGTGGAACCATTGTGACGCTGCTATTGTCAGTAGCATTGCTGTTTTTGGGTTTGATATTCAGTTATCATCCTCTTTGGTTTTTTTACCCGCTTGCGCCCCTGCCTCTTACTATTTTAAGCTTGCTACCAATTCAGAATGGGCTTTTACGTTCTGACGGATTAAGACTTCTTCGTTTGCTGCGTGGCGGCAAAGAAGCTGCAGAAGAGCAATTGCTACTTAAGCTCACTACAATCAAATACAAGATGGCAGACCATCAATTTGTGTTTACGAAGGCGGATGAGCAGGTGGCACGCGCTGCCACTGACACGGCATTACGTTATGTCTACTATTGTTGGAAGTTGGATGACAACGCTGTTTTTAGTGATGAAAAAGAAGCAATAAAAAGTGACCTTGATGCACTACTTGCAAGCAACGTCGCATTAAAAGAATACGACAAGGCATCGCATGCCGAATGGGACATGCGAGCATGGCTGGATAAATGACTGCGCGCACATTGAATATGCTAGAATACTGCATTGTATCCGAACTTGTTTCAGAAGCTGAAAATTGCGTGATAGGCAATCAGCAGGTCGCGAAGACACTGTATAACGGCGTTTGAAACTGTGCCGCCGTTTTGGCCTTATAGACAGAAAATGATATGTTGCACCTAAAATACTTACTTGTCTTTAAAAAGTATCAAAAACTACGTTACTTCTTTGGTAGTTCTATACTTGCTTATTGTGGCGCATTGCTCTTTCTGTGTGCGCTGTTTATTTTGTTTCACATAGACCTCTCTCAGTTTGCCATACATACTCAGGCAATTTTTGTTTTTGCGTTTGCCATCTTAAATGGAGCTACAGTATATGGGCTTGTTGCCACATACTACTCTGGAACATTTTCTGACTATTTAATATATCTAGGCTTCACAAAACGACAGTTACATATGCTTGCTCTGCTTGCCTCTATGCCTGCTCAAATTGCGGGTTGTCTGTTCGTCTTTTTCGCTTTGGCTCAGGGACTGCCTATGCAGGTTCGCCTATGGCTAACCATTGCCACACCTGTGATTAGCTGTCTTATCTGTTCTGTTTTGGGTTTGCTTTTACCAGTGTTACAGCGATGGTTTAATAGTACGAATCAGCGGCAGAAACAACAGCCTAAAGTACATGGTGATAAAAGATTTCCCAATAGGCAATCTAACATGGGGACACGTAAAGAGGCACACCAAAAAACCTGGGTGGCGTTTGCAAAGAAGGACAGCATTTTAATTTGCCACCCAAAGGCGATACTTTCTTTTTGCACTACATTTGTCGTCATGCTAATTGTTTGTATATATTCTTCGTTAATTCCGTATTTTCAGACATATATTGTTTTAATATATTTGGCAATGGTATATATATCATGGTCAATTTCATTTCATTTTTACCAAAATGAATATCAAGCCTATCATTACTACCACTGTTTGCTACGCCTAAGCGACCGCCAGCTTGTTATGTACAAGTTGCCATTGCAAATACTAATGCTGCTTTTTATGTCTGTCTGTTCATTGATACCTGTTATTTCAATTTGTGGCATGCAGACAGAACGCATAGCCGCTTTACTTGTTATTACCGTATACGCATCTGTTCATTGCTTTGTTTTGGATTGGTGGCATCTACGAATTTTTCGCAAAAACACAGATTTTCGTGGACTGCATATGTACGCAACACAGCTTGCATCAGTTATACCTTTGCTCGCGATTGTTTATGTATTGGTTGTATACTTATGCAAACCATCAAAACAACTTGCATGGCGACCTGCAAATATGCCTAACAAAGCTGCGCGCAAACGCTTGAAGAAAGGAATGAACGGCAATGCTTGAGCTAAGTAAGATTAGCGTTTCTTATGCTGGGGTTCACGTCTTGCATGATATCAACCTTTGTGTCATGCAGGGTGAGATTGTCGGCGTTGTTGGCCCTAATGGGGCTGGCAAGACGACGCTATTTAAGGTAGTCTCTCGTGTTATTGAAGGCTATGAAGGAGTTGCAACATATAATAATATACGTTTATGTTCGTTAGCTAGCAAAGATATAAGCTATCTTGCAGAAACTCCCTTTCTTTTTGACTTCTTTACGCCTGCCCAGATGTTGCTTTTTGAAAGAACACTTCGCTTCCCTGACATACCAGAATCTGACATCTATAATATATTGCAAAGACTAGACCTTGATGCTCATTTGCATAAGCGCATCAAGGCGCTTTCGCAAGGATTGCGCAAGCGGGTGGCTATTGCATCTGCTTTTCTTGGCAACCCAAAGATAATCGTCTTAGATGAGCCATTAAACTCAATAGACATTCAAACAGTTATTATTCTAAGGCAACTGATACAAGAGGCGCTTGTTCGTGAAGCAATCGTATTGATCTCTAGTCATGTTTTAAACTTTTTTGATGGACTTGTTAATCGCATAGTATTTCTTAAAGAAGGGAATATGTATTTTGCGGCAGAAAATGATCAAAGAAATGCTGAAGAGCTTTATGAGGAGTTGTTTCTACGAAGCTAATGATGAATGGTTCATTATAAGATAAAGAAAAGGGATAAAGCCGATGCGAAAAGATAAGGCGCTTACTATAGATGAACGAATTCAGATATACAAAAAGAAAGGTGTGACTTGCAAAGACTTTAGCGCATACTC
>JAIRQA010000117.1 GCA_031256715.1 Coriobacteriales bacterium
AGAGAAATAATGACAGTTCATGAGCGGGATGTCAAATTGCTCATTTCAAACTCATCGCTACGCGTTTCGTTAAGTCTTAAAGTTTGCGTTAAGTGTAGCGTTAACTATGCAAAGTTTCGATGCCAAGGATTACGTCAAGAGGAAATAGATTTAATACATTTTTAGGCCACAAGCGTATTCGTATGCGCTATACTAAGGCAAGACAGGTTATAAGAGAAAGCTTACTAAAGAATTACTACTATGCTTGAAATAGATAAAATAAAACGTGTAATTGTTCCAATCTTACTTGAGGATGCAAAAGAGTTGAATCAAATCGTTCTATTTGGATCATATGCTCGTGGCGATGCAACAGAAAAAAGCGATATTGACATTTTTCTTGATGGGGCTTTACGCTATGATTCTGACTTGCCTTTTGACGCAGCAGATAGAGCCACCTCTGCCTTGGGCACACAAGTAGAAATAATTACTAAACGAGCGCTATCTACCAGTGTAATTCGTGATAGCCTAAAAACCTCAATAGAGCGAGAAGGTGTACTGCTTTATGGATAGCAAAACACGTTCACGTATGGAGATTTCTATTGGTTACGCAGACAGAATAGCACAGACAATAGCTAGAGCTGGAAATTTAGAGGAAAATATTCCTTTGTTAAGAGACTTATTGATAAAATTGTTGAGTGAGTGATTTTCTCAAAAAAATAATAATTTCTTAAGAATTCAGAAATATAAAATGATGAGAACAAATATTGAGGTTCTAAATGTCTCAGCATATACTAATTCTGCCTGGTGTTTTATCACTAAGGTTTTACCACTAAGGTTTTAGCATTGATTTTTTTGGCACTGTATAGCACAATGCTTTAATGCAAAGAAGTGATGTTCAAGGAGAAAGGTGAATTATGTGGGAAGATGACAAGAGCAGGGGCGTTCATTTAGTTAACGCGTGCGCTACAAGTACACACGAAGGTGCCCATGTAGATGCGAAAGCAAGTGTTTGCGGAGGTCTACATTCAGGCGCAGATGCAAGCGACTCTGCAAGTGAGCGTGTAGGTATCAGCAGGCGTTCGTTTTTGGCTTGGTCTGGTATTTTAGGTGCAGGGATTGGCGCCAGCTTTGCAACAGCGGGCTGTACTCCAACTGCTAAGGAGGAAGAGGTAGTGCCCGAACACGAAACAAGGCAGTTTGACTATGACACTGTTGCATGGTCTGGTTGTCATGTTAATTGCGGTAGCCGATGTCCACTAAAAGTTTACGTTAAAGATGGTACCGTTGTGCGCATTGGCAATGATAATGATGGCACAGACGAGTTTGCGCCAGGAGAGATTTATCAGATGCGTTCTTGTGTGCGCGGGCGTACAAACCGACAGCGCATATATAATGAAACGCGAATTCAGTCGCCCATGCGTCGCGTAGAGGGAACAAAGCGTGGCGAGGGAAAGTACGAAAAAATTTCTTGGGAAGAGGCAATACAAACAATAGCCGCAACCATGAAAGAAATTAAAGAAGAGTATGGCAACGATGCGTTTTACATCCAGTATGGCACTGGTCAGCTTGGTGGAACTATTGCTAAATCGTGGGCTCCAGACTCTACGATGTTTGCGCGTATGATGAATCTTTGGGGAGGCTATTTACGCCACTACTGCGACTACTCAACAGGACAGATAAGCTGGGAGCTTCCATTGTTTAATGGCGATGCTTGGTCTAACAACGAGGTCACCGATCTTGTTAATTCTAAGAATATCGTTTTATTTGGCAACAACCCTGCCAACACAAGAATGAGTGGTTCTGCAATGCAATACCTGATTACTCAGGTGCGTTTGCAAAATCCCCAAGCAGAAATAGTTGTGGTGGATCCACACCTTTCTGATACTGCCGTTGGTGTCGCAAATCGCTGGATTCCCATTCGTCCAGGCACCGATATGGCTCTTATTGCTGGAATGATTCACTATTTACTTACAGAAGGCAAACTTGACGAGTCATTCATTCGCCAGAAATTTATTGGCTTTTATAGCGATACCTTTATTGAGGATGTTAAACAAGGTGAGCCACAGGATAACGCCTTTATGGGCTTTGACAAGTCTGGCGCATTAACAATAAATGAGGATATGTCGTATCAGGCATATCTTATGGGAACTGGTTTTTATGCTGGATCTGTCGAGAAAAGCCCCGAATGGGCAGCGACAATCACAGGCGTGCCTGCTGCAGTCATTCGCGAGCTTGCAGATATCTTTGTAGATGGACCAACGGCAACAATTCAGGGCTGGGGTCCGCAGCGCCATAGCAACGGTGGCAATAACACGCGTGCTATTGGCATGATAGCAGCGATAACAAAAAACGTTGGTATCTCTGGTGGTGGAACTGGAGCCAGGGAGGGTGTAGGTGGCGTTGCCTACAAGATTCCTACCGCACTTGATTGTTTCCCAGACAAGAATACTGTAGATGTTAAAGTGTCTTTCTTTGATTGGTATCAGGCAATAGAGGATTACAAGTCTATGACCGATGCCACATGGGGGCTAAGATATGCCAATAAAAGTGGAGCTGGCGTTTACGCAAATGAGCCAGGCGAGATAAAACTTAAGGCTCCAATTAAGTTCATCTGGAACTATGCCTCTAATGTCATGATGGGGCAGCACGCAGACCTAAACGACTCTTTGCGCATTTACAATCTTCCCGATACCAAAGACAGTGGCTTGCGCATGGTGGTAACTGTAGACAACTACCTTACACCTACAGCATTGGTCTCTGATATTATTTTGCCTGGAACAACTAGCTTCGAGGAAGATGACATTATTAAAGGCGGCAGTGCTTGGACAGGATTTGTCTGCTGCGAGAGTGCGGCAGTGCCACCTTTGTTTGAATCTAAATCGGTCTATGATATTTGTACGTTAATAGCCAGTGAACTTGGCATCAAAGATGAGTTTACCGAGGGACGCACTCAGCTAGAATGGGTTAAGTGGCTTTATGAACAGGGGGTTGCTGCTGGCGATAAGCTACCTAGTAGTTTTGAGGAGTTTCGTAGCACTGGACTTTTTAAGCAGACCGATGACCACAAGCCAGCGGTTGCCGATCACAAAGAGATAGCGACGCCATCGGGAAAATATGAGGTCTTCTCTAAACAAGCATATAATCTTTCTAAGCAATGGGATCTTACTTGTGGCGGCTACATACCAAACG
This sequence comes from Coriobacteriales bacterium, assembly GCA_031256715.1. Classification (GTDB taxonomy): domain Bacteria; phylum Actinomycetota; class Coriobacteriia; order Coriobacteriales; family UBA8131; genus JAIRQA01. The sequence goes on from JAIRQA010000117.1 coordinate 3,169, forward strand.
ATGGCTTAGATCAGATTACGGGCTTGCCCATCTATTATGAAAACTTTGAGGGCTTTGGTAATAGCGAGTTAAGAAAAGAGTATCCATTCCAACTTCTTGGTCATCATGGTAAGACGCGTACACACTCTTCTTATGGCAATGTTGCTTGGATGTCGTCTGTTGCACCGCAGGAATGTTGGATTAACGAAAACGACGCGGCTGCGCTTGGCGTAAAGAATGGCGATAACGTTATAGTCTCTACGCTCAGAGGCAAAACGCAACTTGCAGCCAAAGTAACACCGCGTATCACACCTGGAGTTGTGTCTATTCCGCAGGGCGCTTGGTACGACCCGGAAAGCCGTGATGCCGCAAGCATTGGCAACAAGGATGTCTTGGACAAAGGTGGTTGTATCTCTGTTCTAACATCGGCAAGACCAACGCCAATCTCTAAAGGAAATGGCGTGCATTCTAACCTTTGTAAAATAGAGAAAGCATAGCGCATAACAATGGCGGATTTAACAATTTTTCATAACGCTTTGCGTGACGTATTGTGCCACCATGAAGCGACGAAATTAAGATAAGCGTGAAAAATTGGCAAACTTTCATAACGAATTTGGCCGCTTAGAAGCGACGGAATGGAGATAACAATGGAAATCTATGGATTCTACGTTAACACTGATATTTGCACGGGATGCAAGGCGTGCATGACTGCATGCATGGATCGCAATGACTTGCAAGTTCCCCAAAAATTTAGGAAGGTTTGGGAATTTGGTGGTGGAGAATGGCTTACCGACGAAGCAGGTGCCTTTAGCGCGACTGCGTTTGCCTACTATACATCGCTAGCCTGCAATCATTGCGATACACCAAGTTGTGTGGCGGGCTGTCCAACAGGCGCCATGCAAAAGGATGCTACAACAGGTATCGTTAACAACGACAAGTCAATTTGCATTGGCTGTATGACCTGCGAAAAATCATGTCCATATGGGCATCCGGTGCAACTTTCTGATGGGCTTTCGCACAAGTGTATCCTTTGTACAGACGAAAATGCCAAAGGAACGCCCGAGCCAGCATGTGCCATTGCCTGTCCTGTGCGTGCTTTAAGCTTTGGTAAAATGGATGAACTGCGCTCGAAGTATGGCAACAATTGTGTTAGTGGCGAACTTGGTAGTGAGACTGCGCCAAACGTTGTCATTGGTCTTCATCGTGATGCTATTAAGGGCGGCGTACTAATGAACCCCAAAGAAATCAGTCATGAATTTTAACTTAGCTGATGATGGTCTGTTTAATCCTGACAGCGAAGAAAATGTGACGCGTCAGGATTATCAGGTCAGTAAAAAACGAGATTGTCAGACGTGGGCAAATCAGGCAAATCAGGCACGAGCATATCAGGTGCTATGCGAGTTTTGCTCGACAATGCTTTATGACGATCTTGCTTTAGAGCGTATACAGCAGCTGTGCGAAAACGCGCAGCTGCTGCTAAAGCCACCGTTTTCTACTATTGCCACAGAAGAGTCTGCAGCGCTTTTCGCGTATCTGAATGACGCAACAGAAACAGACAGCCAAAAACGATCTGACACTATAGTAAACGCGGCGAGCGCGACAGTCGAGGCAAGCGTGTCAGCCACGGCAAGCGCAGACCCTTTGCTTACCGCCGCAGCTTCAAGCGTGTCAGCCACGGCAAGTGTGGCAAGCGCGACCAGCATAGCAAACATGGCAATCATGGCAAATAGCAAAAAGTCTAGCAATGACAGGTCAAGCAAAATCAAGTCTGGTATTTATGATGAAGTGAATCGGGATTGTAGCTTTCTTTTTTTTATGGTGGGCAAGAGCAATACCTCTCCCTACGAATCTGTTTACCGTACTGAAGATAGAACACTTTTTGGTCCAACTACGTTAGAAGTTCGCGAGCTTTTTCGCAAACAGGGATTTGCACCCGCGCTACGTAGTAATCAGCCAGAGGATCACATCGCTATAGAATTCGCTTACCTTGCTTTTCTCTTTAACCGGCTTGCGACCTTACTTGATAATTCTAATGCAAATCTAATTGTTAGCGATGACATAAAAAATTCTGTACAGTCTATTCAGAATGACGACGTCGCCAGCACAAAAAATTCTGTTCAGTCTGCTCAGAATAACGACGGCACTAAGACCGATATTGGTGCAAACACTGTAATCAAAAACAATGCGCAGGCTAGTATCGTGGTTAAGGACATTTGCGATTTTTTGGAAAAACATCTACTTGTTTTTGCTTATGAGTATCTAAACAATCTTAGGCGACAAGCGAAAAGTGTCTTTTATCAATCTGTGGCAGGAATTGCGATTTGTACCCTTGACTCACTAAGGATGACTCACTAAGCTTGACTCACTCAGGATGGCATAGTAAGCACAGGCTGTTGTCTCTGTGTCTGCCTTACTACATTTTTTTCTTAGACATGATCTTCCTCAACATTGTAAACACAAGCTGTCTTCACTGTGTCTGCCCTCTGGTGTGCTCAGTATAAACTAGCTAAATAAAAGGGATTATGCAAGCGGGACGCTGTCCACAGCGTCCCGCCAGACGGCATAAACGCCATCTGCTCTAAATGATATTAACCATCAATTTAAACACTAAATTTATTAACATATTATCTTGACAAACAGCAATCTAAAGCGCATACTGAGCCATTAATCTAGTTAAGATGTCGGCAGAAAGGCAACAAGATGGCAGTCGCAGCAGAGACGATGCGGGGTTTGTCATGAAGATAGCGAAGGTCAAGTGAAGCACCGATTTACACGTTACGCTTTTTGGCAAAATATTAGTCTGAAAACCGAGATTATTGGTTTACTCACGCTGGTTTCACTTACGTTGTTGATGATATTTATCCTTTGGACATATCAAGTTCAAAAAGCACAAACCAAGGCTGAGCTACTAGAAGAGACACGCGTTCTCGTAAACGAGATGTATGCGGTTTGGGATTTTATCTCTATAAATCAGGACACAATAAACTATAACTTTAGTGGCAATCTTGAATATAAGGGCATTCATTGTGCAATTGCCGGTAAGTCTGTGGCAGCGCTTTTCTCACAAAATTCAGAGTATTCAATCCGCTTTACAAAAACAGAGCCGCGCAATATTTACAATAGTCCAGATGAATATGAAGAAGAGGCATTGGCAACATTTTCCTCTAAAACTCCAGATAGCAACGAGTACTATGGCTTTAGCGAATATCAGGGACAGTCTGTATTTAGGTACGTATCGGCAATGGAAGTTACAAGCAATTGCACAGATTGCCATGGCAAGCCAATGGGCGAAAAAGACATTACTGGGTATCCTAAAGAAGGATGGGAAGTTGGCGATATTGCCGGAGCCGTAAGCGTCATTGTGCCAACCAGTCTTTATTTTCAGAACATGCAACAGGCAGTGATTAGCAATGTTCTTTTCTTTTTGCTCATAATGCTTTGCATGGTTGTGCTTATTTATTTTGCGCTTACAAGGCTAATTACAAAACCATTAACGCATTTGCAAAGCTCTTTTGCGCACATAGAGGGAGGCGCGCCAACAAGTGCGCCAACAAGCGATTTAAATCGTTATTCATCAAAAGAAATGGTCGAGTTATTCTCGCAATTTAATTCGATGGTAGATAGTCTTGATTCCCTGTACGCCGATCTAGAGTCACGTGTTAAAGAGCGCACAGCACAGTTGTCTGAGGCTAACAAAGAGCTAGAGCGACAGCGCTTGCACATTGAGGAAGTTAATCAGAAGTTGCAACAGGACAACCAATACAAGTCTGACTTCTTGGCAATTGTTAGCCATGAGTTAAAGACGCCGCTAACATCGATACTTGCTTTTTGCGAGTTAATGGTCGAAAACATAGACACAAAAGATCTTCGTGTGCAAAAGCAACTTGCAGAGATCGACAAAAATAGCAACATCCTTTTAGAGATGGTAAACAACATACTAGAGACTGCACGTATTCAGGCGGGTTCAGAAAAAATTAACCTCGAACTAACAGATTTAAGCGACATTATTGGCATCGTAGAAGCCTCCAGCATTTCGTTGGCAGAAAAAAAGCAAATCACTCTAGTTGCCAAAGTGAGCCCCTCCGTGCCCCTAATTATGACGGACTGGGAAAAAGTTAGACGAATTATACTTAATCTTGTTAGTAACGCCATAAAGTTCACTCCAGATGGCGGCACCATAAATGTTTTGGCAGACCTTTCAGCAGATGAACGTGAAGTTATTATTCGAGTAATAGACAATGGAATTGGAATTCCAGACGACAAGCAGGAATTAATCTTCGAGCGTTTTACTCAAGAGAATATGTCTACCGTGCGACGCTTTGGCGGTAGTGGGCTTGGATTGTCTCTGGTTAGAGATTTAACGACAATGCTTGGAGGCTTTGTTGCAGTTAAAAGCAGCGTTGGTAAAGGAAGCGACTTTACAGTTACCTTGCCTGTAGGTAATAATAATGTCGAGAAGATCAGCGCCAACAACATTAACGCTGACGATGCAGTCTCTGGCAACATTAACACTTGCGATACTTATGACGCCAATGTTGCCATTAACGCTGACGATACTGCTGCAAACAACATTAGCGCTGCTGATGCTGACGCAGACAAAACTAACACTGCTGATGAAAATAATTACTTTATAAATGTCTCTAAAAAAGAAAGCGAGTGAGTTGTGACAAAAATAATGCTGATTGATGATGACGAGAGCCTTCAATCTTTAATTGAGCAAATCGCACAAAGAGACGGCTACGATTTTTGCTATGCGTCAAATGGCATTGATGGCATGAGGATTCTTAGAGAAGAGCGCCCAGACTTTCTTATCTTAGATGTAATGCTGCCAGACATTAATGGCTTCGAGGTCTGCCAAAAGATACGCGATGAGGATCGGCTTATTCATGTACTTTTTCTCTCTGCAAAAGGCGACATTGTTGATAAGAGCATCGGCTTTAAGTCTGGGGCAGACGACTATCTTGTTAAACCGTTTCAGATGGAGGAGCTATCTTTACGAATTCAGGCATTTGTTAGAAGGCGGGAGCAGAGCACTCGTGTCTTGGGGCATAAGGGTTCAGGATCTAGAAAAAAAGAAGCTTACAGAGTAGGCGATTTAGAGATATTCTTTGGTAAATATGAGGTGCAAGTGCGTGGGCAGAAAGTTCAGCTTTCATCGCGTGAGATTGAAATGCTAGAGCTTTTAGCGGGCTATCCCGGAAGCGTCTTTACGCGAGAAGAGATTCTAGAGAAGGTATGGGATGACAAAGAGCAGGTTGACCCTAGCTGCATCACGGTATTTGCCAGAAAGATTCGCGAAAAGATAGAAGATAATCCATCAAAGCCTAAGTACTTAATTACTGTCTGGCGCGTAGGATATAAGATTGCCGACAAGGTATAGGCGCTGTCAGTAAATGGTTTAAGTACTGTGTCTTTGGCATTAGCTTGTCTATATCAACACAAAACAGTTCTATAGTTTTATTATGAAATTCAAGCTTAATCAGGGCAGATTGCTAGAGCATACAGTGCTTGCAAGAAGAAATATTTTTGTATTGTTGTATTATAGGCGAAACAAGAAAACCAAGCGTTGTGGGACGCGTTTTGTTGTAGATGTATATGTGGGCAGACAACTGGCGGGCAGATAACTAGCAGATAATTTACGAGCAAGCAAACAACGATAA
>JAIRQA010000009.1 GCA_031256715.1 Coriobacteriales bacterium
GGGGCGGCGCTTGACGGGCGGCAGGATGCCGACCCTACGGGCGAGGAGACACCTGACGGGCGGATGGTATCCGCCCCTACGGGGGAATCGGGTATTGTAGGGGCGGATACCATCCGCCCGCAAACCGACGTAGTCGCTAAATGATAATTTTTGACGAAGGAAAGGTATTCTGAAATGAACAACTTGCCTAAGCGAAAGCCTAACCGTCTTAAAGGTTATGATTACTCACAAGATGGGGCATATTTCATCACCATATGCGCCAAGGACAAAAAATGTCGGTTTGGAAGGATTGTAGGGGACGCTGTGGACAGCGTCCCCTACGGTTGATTCCCCTACTCCACGAGAGGGAACTGAATCTGTGAACGGGACGCTGTGGACAGCGTCCCCTACGGGGAGGGGGCTTAGTACAGTAACGACTCACTAGCAGTTCTAAGAGTAGGCCTTTCTTTATTATTACGCTTACTAGCTACTTATTATTAAGAAATGCTAGCACGCTAGCATATATTAATAACAACAAAATTGCAATGACAGAGACTCCAAAGCCAAGTATCAAACCGGGCGGCGTATAGCGCAACTCTATAACGTTTGAGCCTTCAGGCACCATAATGCCTAAAAATGCATTTTGCAGTTCTATTGGCTCTGCTTTATCTCCATTAATAAACAGTTCCCAGCCTTTATCGTATGGTATAGAAGTAAAAAGAAGACAATTATTGCTAGCTTTATAGTTTGCTAGTATATAACCATCGCGAATTTCGTTTATTTGCATTTCGTGTTGCCTTAATTTTTCTGCGGCAGCTCTTAAAACATCATCATTTACTACGGCAACATAAAGCTGCAATCCCTTGGTCTTGGTACGATTGGCGCTTGAATCTAGCTCAGGCTCAGATGTGCCAATGTCGCCAACCAAGCTGATTGTATGTTGCATACTCGCTAAACACTTGGTTTCTTGAATGCCATCTTGCGCACCTGCTTGCACACCATTTTGCGTGTCACCTTGCGCACCACCTTGCGCACCATCTTGCGTAGCTGCTTGGCCATCAGTTTGTTTATCGTAAGACAAAACACTGCCCACAGTAAATATTCCCTGAGACCAATCGCTTAAATAACCCATGCGATAATCGCCATCTATATACAAGTTCACCTGTTGTTCATGCTCGCTATAAATATAAGCGTAAATTGGTGCGCCTTTGAGCATGCTGCTAGTATCAATTGTCCAAGTAAGTCTATCCGAAAGGTCTTCGGTTAGTGTTGCAGAAACCATAGTGTAAGCATCTGCGTCTATCCCACTTAAACTCTTTAAAAACGCGTTTTGATACGCAAAGGGATTTCGTGTGTCGCCTACTTCAAGCGGTTGTAATATGTTATTGCTTGCCTCAAAACCAAATGGCAAGGCATTAGGGTTTTTGTAGGCCGTACCACCATCCCATGCAAGAAGGCTGGCTGCGCTATTAGAATCTGCTGTATCATTTGCATCTGAGACAGCAACTACATCTGTTGTTTCATAAAGCGCAACAGGCTCATAGGCAGGTATATCGTTTTGGCTAATTACATATTTAATGCCCAAAATGCTATCGGCAACTGGCGCGATGCCATTGTAGTTGCTCTGATAGCGCCTATCTGGAGTATAGCCAAATGCCGCAAGAACATTTTGCACTTTGTCATCATAGCTAGAATCGTAGTGTGGCACACCATAATAGCCAAATGCCATAGCCTCATTTGTAGAGATTGGAAAATAACGGTTAAGGAGATTGTAGTCCTTGCCCACTCTATATGCTTTAGTACCATCGGCTTCTAAGTTTCGCAAAGCCTGAATAAAGCTATGCCCCTCGTTAAAGTATTGTTGCTGCTCGCTATATGAAACAGATTGACCCCATGATTGACGTTGAATGTTAACACTATGCCAGCTAACAAGTGCCTCCGCGCTAACAACAACTATTAAGAGTATCGAAGCAACTATTCTGAATAAGTTAGAAATAACTAACTTGCCAGACAAAGCCTGGCTTTTGTTAGTCCTCAGAACAAAAAACAAACAAAAACATAGCAGCATTGCAAAAAGAGCAGCAAGTGCGGTTATACGATGACTTGTTACGCGAACATCTAATGCTATTACAATAGCAGTCGCGGCGACGATAGCACTTATCAACATTATTTGTTTTCGCTGCCTTCGCGCTTTGCTAACAATCTGCTCGCGCAGAACATCTACACTAGTGCCAGCACTTACTGTCTTACAAGTTTGCGGGCTGATAACATCGTTGGCGTTTTCATTAGTAGCAATGCCGGCATCTACTCTCACGTAATTTTTCGTGTTTTTTATGTTGAGAAGCGACAGCGCCCTGCCAGCGAGAAAAATAAAGAGCGCCGAGGCTAAAAATGCGTAGCGACAGTAAAAATCATTTCCCGAGCGCAAGCCAAGCCAGACCCTATCTGCCATCACAGACCATGTAGACAAAAGCAAGATAGCAACAAAAATCGCCGCTATCAGCTTCTCGCGATGAGAAATATCTTTATTAACAAAAAACCAGATTGCTGCCATAAGAGTAAATGTGCCTGTGTAAAGCTGCGGCAATACGTTAATTGCGGTCTTGTTAAAGTCTGGTTCATAAACACCAAGGAATAGCGAGCGAATTAAATAAGGCAGGTCATAAAAGGTATTATATGAGAGAAAATGCATCTCGCCACCCTTCCCTGCTGCTAGAGCCATAACAGTAGGCACAAGAATGACTGCCGATGCCATACCCACAAGAAAAAAAGTCAAGGCAAAACGCAGTGGGTATCTAAGGCGGCTATTGCCAGACATATTACATAGCGCGCATTCAAATAGATAGTAAAGAATACAAAACAGGCAGACCATAAAACCAATATAAAAATTAAAAATTATGGTTAACAAAAGGCTAATCGCGAAACAAAGTATCTTGCCACGGTTTACCAGAGTAAAGATGCCATACATTACCAGTGGCAGCATAACAACAGCCTCTAACCAATTTGGATTAATACACTGAGTGGTCATATAAAGACTAAGCGCATAGCATATACTTAAAGCCAATGCCAAAACAGGCTCAAGAGTAAATCGCCGACGCAGAAAAGCATAGCTGGTTATACCCGCAAGACCAAATTTAAGCGCCACACTAAAAGTAATAAAACTTATAGCGCTGTCACTAAAAAAAATTACCAGCAGACTTATAGGGCTAGAGAGCAAACAAGTCCAACCAGCAAACATGTTGCCACCCAACGACTTCGAGAACGAATAAAAAAGGCTACCGCCCGACGTTAACACCTGCTTATACCACTCGTAGTAGTAGGTGTAAATTATTTGCAGGTCGATGTTTTCTAGCGTGTTCTCGCCAAAGGGAAACATATTGCTAGTATAATAGCCTGCTAGGCAAATGCCAACCGGCAAAAGGAAAGCCAGAAGGTAAAACAGTATTGCTTTTAGTCGTCGCGTTTGTTTCTCCACATCTTTATCTAATTTGCTGCCCGCTTACACCACTTGTGCTTTGTCTAACTTTATCTGCCTTTGCCGTTGGCATAGCATGTGAGTTTATCTGCATTGTTGCCAAGTTTATCTGCATTGTAGCCGCTTGCCTACATTACTGCTGCGCCATCTACACCAATTATTTGCCCGGTAACATAACTAGAAAGCCCACTAGCCAACCAAACACAAGCATCCGCAACCTCGCTGGGCTTACCAATGCGACCTAAAGCGATGCTTTTTGTAAGCTCGGTAACCACTGTCTGATCTGTATTAGCTAAAAGATCAGTATCTATCATACCAGGCGCCAGTGCGTTTACGCGTATGCCACTTGCTGCCAGCTCTTTAGCTGCGGCTTTAGTAGCGGCAATAACCGCACCCTTAGAGGCGGCATAAACCAATTGATTTTTGTTGCCATTTGTTCCCACCAACGACGCAATGTTAATGATGCTGCCGCTACTTTGCCGCTGCATCAACTTGGCGGCAAGCTGCATGGCATTAATAACAGCAAAAACATTGGTCGCAAATGTCTCGTTAAGTAATTGCTCAGAAATCATGCCAATAATCGCGTCTTTCATAATGCCGGCATTATTCACTAATACGTCTAGTCTCCCCTGCTCTTTTTTAATGCGTACAAATGCATCCTTCATGGCTGCTGCGTCGGTAACATCAAGCTGCAAAGAGATTATAGCGCCTGATGTGCCTGGTGGGACTGTTAGGGCTGCCGCGTCTACTGGGGCTGTTGCGCCTACTGCACTGCGCGATGCGGCATAAACAATTGCGCCTTCTTCGGCAAAACGTTTGGCGATAGCCGCCCCAATGCCACGGTTGGCACCGGTAACAAGACAGACTTTTTGTTCTAATAACATGTTGATATCTCCTTATTATTTAGATACATTTGCTTGTGTGCCAAGCATCTAAGACCATATGAAAAAACTAACAGCCATATGATTTAGTCACTGCCGCGTTAGTTGCAGACTCACCAGTTGCTGTCGCATTAGACACCGTCTCAACAGTTGCTGACTCAGCAGTCACCGTCTCATCAGTTGCTGACTCATCAGTTGCTGACTCATCAGTCACCGTTTCAGCAGTCACCGTCGCATCAGTCACCGTCTCACCAGTCACTGACTCACCAGTCACTGACTCACCAGTTGCTGTCGCATCAACGTATGTCCACAATTCTAGAGAGCATACTCACCAAATCATAGCCATCCCAAACTATATCTATATCTAATGCTTGACCAAAGGGAACTATGCGATCGATGCCTGACAAGCCATTCTCAACAACAAATTGCTGCAATGCTAGCTTATCAATACCATAATACACTAGCGTCTGATAACTCTCTGTAATAAATGGCGCTAACTTAGCAATATCTCTAATTTCATGCTGATAAAAGTAGCCACCTAAGCCACGAAGTTCAGTGAGACTATTTGGCAAAACAACTAACTCATTAACCTGCATTAAAGCGTCAAAACTTAAGGTCTCGTTTTTGGGCGCCTTAACATGACCATCAATTATATCCTCGCAAAGATGCACGTACTTATCAACAACTACCTGAGCCTGCAAGTTGTAATGCTGACTTGCGTAAGCCTTTACCGCTTGCCAAAAACCGGCTTTAGCCTTTGCTAGCATGCTAGCATCATCGCTTGTTGTATACCAAAAAAGCATATGTGGAGAAGAACAGGCATTCTGATCCATAAGATAGGTGTCGTTGTAAAAACCTTGGGCAAGTCGTTTGAGCTGCTCATCTGTGGAGTTTGCAACAGCTGTGGCATCTAGCAAAGCGATGGAATAGCGATCGGGGAAAACGACATCTACGCAACGAGGCTGCTTTGGCAACAGCGAAAGTGCGGCAACAGTTCTATCGCCACCCCAAATGATACGAGCATTGCAAGCTAGAGAAAGTATGGCACTAACATTAGAATCTGTTGCATAGCGCACAAAACAACTTCGCTCTTTTATCTTTGCGTGATTGAGTAAAACCTTGTCAATCTTGTCTAATAGCCATGTCACCTGAGCAAATTCGCGCGAAGGCAGACGCACGATACTAGAGTTTCCCGCCAAAAGCGCAAAGACCCACGAGAACGCAAAGTTAATTGGCACATTTCCCGGGGCAATATGTAAGACAAGGCCTCGACCAATGCGCGCTTGCATCTGGCCTGTTGCTTTGGCTGATTGCATTTGCTGGGTTGGCTGAGTTGCTTGCCATTCATCGCGCAAAGATTTAAGATGTGCGCCACGACACCAATAGGCAAAAGCAATGACATCAGCAAACTGGCGCGCATCGATATCACGCAGTAAAGTGGCCGAAAGTTCATTTAAAAAGTTGATTGCCTCGTCGCTATAAGGCAAAAGAGCCTTGCGCGCAAGCAAAGTAGAACCGCCAATGACCTTAATACCAATGTCTTGCGGTAACTTAAAGCTCATTAAGTTATTCTCGACGTTATTTTCGATGTTATTTTCGATGTTATTTTCGACGTTATTTACGTCGTTATTTGCTACGTTATCTGCGCTCATGGGTATCACTACACCCCCTTACTTCAGCTCCTTCCAGTCGCCCATAGACTGCAAAATACTTACCTTTGCGCCCGCAGGGACAATCATCTACACCCAAAATTTCGCCAACATCCTCGGTTAAAAGAATGTGTCCCGGATAGCTCGTAGGCAAAAGTGAAGTGCAACGAATAAGTCCTCTGTTGCCAGCAAGGGAGCTTTTCTCAACATTATTATTAATTTCTAAGGTTAGAGGATTAACAATTTGAATGTCGGACAGCTCGCTAACATGCAAATGTCCGCATTCGCACTCCATATATATAGAACCAGTTTGTTCAACCATGCCATAATAGTTGTGTATGCGCGTAATTCCAGTGGTTTCATGCACAATCTGCTTAAAGGAGTCATTACTTACTTGCTGATCTTGAAGTTTCTTCCAACCGCCTCCATGAATGAGCACTCCATTAATGTTAAGTTGCTCATTGCGCTCACGCAAAGCTTGAATAAAGTATAACCATATCATATAAGTAAAGCCAAATAGCATAATAGCATTATCGCTATGCCGCTCACAGAACTCTTTTACAGCCTGCAGATTTAGTTGCATGTCATCATCTAAGGCATAAGTTACATCGCGACCAAGAAACGAAAAGCCCAAAATGCCTGCTCCACGTGCAGAAAACATAGCGCGGTTTTTTATGACAGCACTTGAATCTATAACCAAAAGTGGCAAACGCGACTTGCCTGTAAAGGCGCTAACGATTTGTGCCAGAGCTTTACTTTGTCTAGCAGATGTCGCCTTGTCTAAATAGATACGCGATACCGCTTGTCCGGTAGTGCCAGACGAAGTCATCGTTTTAACTACGTCCTCCTTTGGGATGCTACGAAGTTCGTGACTTTTAAAAAGACGCACCGGCAACGCCGGATCTGCTCCTAATGCCTTAACTAAGCGCGCATAAGGCCCACAGTTTTTTTCGTGATGTTCACCAAGTTTTTTTAGCCACTGAGCTAAAAGCGCTTCTTTGGCGCTAACTTCTAAACTATAAGGCTCTATGCAGAAGAGCTCATTGTAATCCAGCAAATTTGCTCCCGTCATCGAGTTTTTCCTAAAGTGTAGTTTAAAGAATTGTCTTCTAGTTTAGCGTATTGAATTTTGCCTGCATCGTTTCTGGGAAGGGCCGCTATAGTAATTACGTTAAAGGCATCTTTGTGCAAACCGGTTTTGTTGCTCAGGAATTGACGAACTGCGTCTGCTGTTGATGCAACGGGGGCTGAAGTGGCGCTTGCTTTTAAACTCTCTTCGCTCTGTGCAATTTCTAGGTAGATGCTTACATGGTCATCGACGCCGGTTGCCGCAGCAATAAAACCATTTTTGCTTAGAAGCGATTCTAGCTCATCCAGATTAACGCGGTTACCAAAGACTTTTAAAAATCGCTTCTTGCGACCAACTATACGATAAAAGCCATCAGCATCAACAACAGCTATGTCACCTGTGGCCAAACGTCCATTGTTCGTGTCGCCCTCACAAAGGTCATCGCGGCATTGGGCATAACCCATAGAGACATTAGCGCCATAGTATATTAGCTCGCCAGCCTCTAAGTTTGCTTCTGTAGCTGCAGAAGCGAATGCGGGTTCTGAGGTGAATGTAGGTTCTGTGGCGGTTGTGGGTTCTGTGGCGGATGTGGGTTCTGAGGCGGATGTGGGTGCGAGTACGGTTGTGGGTTCAAGCGCAGGTGATGATACAGCATCGTCACGAAGAATTTCAAATCGCCCATTAGGTATCGCAACGCCTATGCTGCCAATTTTTTTGGCTGCAAGCTGCGGTGGCAGATAAGACATTCGTGCGGTAGCTTCTGTCTGACCATACATGACAATAAAGTCAATGCCCTTTTCTGCGCAGACTTGTGCATATTCTAACTGCAACTCCTCGCTCAGTCGTCCGCCTGCCTGTGTAATGTAGCGCAGTGACGGCAGTTGCATGCGCGCAAAGCGCAACTGCTTTAACATCGCATAGGTGTAAGGGACACCGCCAAAAGTTGTAGCTTCATTCTCCTTAAAAAAAGACCAGAAATCACGGTCGAACAATGTCGCCTCTGTGAGCAATATGGTTGCGCCGGCAAGCAGATGGCTGTTTATGATTGAAAGACCATAAGAATATGAAAATGGCAAAGTGGTAATCGCTTTGTCCTTAGATGTAATATTAAGGTAGCTTACTATCGAGCTAGCATTATCTTGAACATTTGTCATCGAAAGCCGCACGAACTTTCGCGATCCAGTTGACCCTGATGTAGTAAGCAGCAAGGCTAAGTTGGGATGTATCTTAGTCGCTTTAGATTTTTCCGCGCATATCGCATTGGCATTCTTTATTGCTTCTGCAGATACAGCTTTTGTGGCAACTACAGCTTTTGTGACAGCTACAGCTTTTGTGGCAACGCCATCATTTGTAGTAGATTTATCGTTTGCAGTAGATTTATCGTCTGTAGTAAAGTCAGGACATCTGTCAAAGCCATCGCAGTCGTTAGTATATACATATGAACGAATGCTTGCATCATTGCCATCTACAAGAAAATCTGGTTGGTAGCTGGCTATTAAAGAATCAAGCACAGCCTGATCTGTATCTGCCGCCAACAGCAAGACAACCACGTTGCGCCTCATTAAACCAACATAGGCAATAAGAGTCTGTGCCATGTTTGCTGCCAATAACAACACTAACGAGCGCGGAGGAAAAGCAGCAGCAAAAGCATCTGCATAAGCGTAAAGCTCGCCATATGTGGCAGCTCCATTTTTATCTACATATGCAATATTGTTTGCCGGCGCGCCAAAGAATATGTCTTTGGGTGCAATGTCTTTGTGGGCAATGTCTTTGGCTGCAATGTCTTTGTGGGCAGCAGATTTAGAGCTATTTAACAACGGTGTATCCTCTAAGTTGCCAATGCTAGAGTTCAACATCATACTTTTTTAGGATATCAATTCCTATAGTATACGAACTAAAATCTATGATATCGTCGGTATCTAGCATGATATCAAATGCGTCTTCTATGGCAGCGATAAGTTGCATATGCCCAACGCTATCCCAGTTGTCGATACTCTGATACACTAATTCAGAACCAAGGTCAGCCTCGCTAATGCTAAAGCTTTGGATAAAAGCATCGTTGTACTTCTGCAGATTGGTCATTTCACTCACTTTCTTTTCTGTGTTTTACTAACAAACTGGCAAGCACGACAATCGCACCTGCGCTTAAAGCTTTTATTGGCAGCATCATATGGTAACAGTGATTTTTGCCATGTAAAATTGTAGCAGTTGCAGCCAGAATAGTCGCACAGTATATGTCATCAAACCAGTCAAACTAACGTATAATCTCGCCGGTTACAGAATAACCTTCGCAAATTGTTAACCAAGGCTAACATAGCGCTCCTATGTTGGACAGGTATGGTGGGCGGTGTATTGGCGGTATTGGCGGCGTTGGCGGCGGGCGAACACAGTTCGCCCCTACAAAACGACTTCATCATGTCGCCGCTGCACGCGTCGCTCGTAGGGGCGGATATCATCCGCCCGCCATATGGGCGACCGCATTGGAACGTCCTTGTAGGGGCGACCTTTGGTCGCCCGCCCAAACGGAAAAATGCACCAACTAGCTACCGCCCACATTGGGACGTCCGCGTAGGGGCTTTGCTTCGGTCGCCCGACCGTTTCAGCTCAACTAAACGCTTAAACCAACGCATGTCTAAGTTTTAACCGCTATTTATATTTCTAGCCTTTTTTAAACATGCCAGCAAGATAGTGAAAACTGGTGTCTGCAGGAGAACCAATACGAGGAATGTCTACGCGCTTAAGTTCTGTTATGGTTGAACCACTAATATGGTATTTTACAAGGCATTCAAAACCTTGTATGTAAAGGTTGTCGCCATCAATTATCATCTGGTCTGGAGAATAGTCAAGAAGCACAGTGTTTAATAACGTTCCATCTGTCCTGTCGTAGATATCTATAAATCCGCTGATTAGCTCCACACGATTAACTGTAATTAGCTCATTGTTATATACCGCAATATCGCTTGGTTTATGCTCGCACTTAGAAACAAACTCAAGAGTATCATTTACCAATGAATACGAATAAATGTTTTCCGGGCTTGGTTCTCCATTTTCTGTGGAAAAATACATTGTGATATATATCTTTTCATCATAAATCATAGAGACACCGCTAACTCCACTAGCCCCAACATCAGCGAGGCAAAATGTAGAAAGTATATCCAGATTTTTATTAAGACGCGATAGATTAAATGTATCGTCATCAGACGCGTATAGGCCTGGGTTCCCTAAATCTATCCAATGCACATAAAGATTTTCGCCGTGAACCAACAAAAAGCCTGGAACTGTACCAATATTTATTGTTGCGGTCTCGCCAGTGCTTATATCTACACGCGCAACTGTGCCAACATTGTTCAAGTTATTCTGAGCATAAATGTATCTGTCATCAATCGCCGTGTCTTTGATCGAAACTAAATCTATGGGATATTCTCTTACTTCTCCATTTTTAAGATTAATGGTAATAACTTTTCGATCACTTTCTCTACCGATAAGCCCCCGCGGAACAAGGCATAGCGTGTCATTTCTTTGAGCTGGAACATTGTTGCGATTGGTTTCAAGCTGGGCATATGGATACCAAATAACATTTACAAGGTTAAGGTCTTCGTCATAATACTCAATATAACTTGAGCGTTCAGCAGTTGTGGTTTTTATCACACCAATCTTATAATCGGGATTGTATTGCTCTTTTGCCTCGTTTAATTGCGCCTGCGTGCAGCCAGTTGAAATAAGCAGTATCGTGGCTACTAGTAGTGTTGCAACTGTCTTTGTAATTATTCTCATTTATGCTCTCCCTACTGGGAAGCACGAAGTAAGTTTTTGGCTTCGTGCTTCCCATATCATTGTTAAATGGTTTTAAGCTACTGTCGTGCGCTTACACAAGCTAAATTGTGCTACATAAACCACCGCTGGTTTGAAGCAAAAGCATTAACCGGCGCCATTGTGAAAAACAACAGCATGACCAATGTTATCAAAAGCAACTTTTGTACCCTGTTTTGCCTGTCAGGCTTTTTCTTCTTTTTGTTATGCATCATTTTGCCACTCCTCCTAAAATTGAAACTTTGTTATTAAATATGTCTGTAAACACAAAT
>JAIRQA010000066.1 GCA_031256715.1 Coriobacteriales bacterium
GCAGCTCGCCGGTTAGACGATACTGCGACCCGTCAATCGCTTGCGCACTGCTGCGTATGACACCAGAGAAGCTGCTGGTAGACTTTAACACTTTTGGGCTGATGTTCGAGTCACTTTGCGTCAGGGATTTACGAACCTATGCCGAGGCCACAGACGCTGGTGTGTTCAAATACCGTGACGCAAGGGGTTTGGAGTGTGATGCCATCGTCGAGGCCGCCGACGGCACCTGGGGAGCAGTAGAGATAAAGCTACAGGAAAGCCAGGTAGAGAAAGCAGCAAAAACCTTGTTGCGTATACAGGAGCAGGTGAGAAGCCAGCATGCTGGCAAGCCTGCCTTCATGATGATTATAACCGCTAGTGGTTTTGCCTATCAAAGGGATGATGGTATCTGCATTGTGCCAATCGGTTGTCTGGGTCCGTAGTTACGAAATTAAGGTTATATAACTCAAGCATTGCAACTTTGTTAATCCGCATTTTATGGTAAATTAAGCGCGGCAATGAGATGCGCAATTATTCCTTGCGCCAGCTGATAGTGTTTGGTATCAATCTGCCTTGAGGTGTTGCTTTGAGCAAGGGAAACACAGGCAGGCAAATACATCTAGTGGCGGATTAATTTAGACCAACACCAGTTAGCTTTATACACCCAGTGCAGTTATAGGAATGACATATACTTCGTCTTCGCGTTGATAGGAGAAATCGCAAACACCGCACACAATGGCTTTGAAGGCGGGCGGCTTTCCGCCAGCTTCGACAACTTTTTTCTCCACAGTGTTTAGAGATTTCGCTGCTTCGTTCTCTTGGGTTACCCCCAGCTTGACTTCAATAGCTGCCCATCTTCCATCAGGCAATTCGATTATCGCATCAGCTTCAAGGCCTGTTGCGTCATGATAATGATAAACTTTTGCGCCAAGAGACTCCGCGTATACTTTTAGATCGCGAATTACTAGGTTCTCAAACATTAAGCCAAACGTGTTCAGGTCGTCGCGAAGTGTCTTTGCGGTGGCGCCTAATGATGCAATTGCCAAAGACGGATCGACGAAGTGCTTCTTGGCGGTTGTGCGTATTCTGCTTCTTGACCTTAGCTTAGGCGCCCAGCCTGGGAGTTCTTCAATCATGAAGATTTTCTTTAACGCTCCCAGATAAGAAATCATGGTCGGCTCAGAGAACCCCTTAACAGAGCCATTTTTAAGCACATCTTTTATTAGAGTGCCATTTGCAACCATAGTCATGTTATTGCGCGCTAGCGAATATAGCAAACGCCTTACTTTGTTGGCGTCACGCTTTCGATTGTCTACGCTGCTCATATCCCTATTGGTAGTTTCTTCAATATAATGAGATGGAATTTCTAAAGCACCCTTCTCGTCTAAGTCTAATGCGCCTGGCCAGCCGCCGCGCATTGTAAGCCAAATTATTTTATCTAGGCTCACGCTTTCGTGGTATTTTCCTAGTTCGCCTGCAAACAAAGCAACAAGGGATACCGAGGCGCTGGAGTCGCCTGACTCGGCAAGTGTCATTGGTCGCATTGTAAGTCTCTTTATGCGTCCTGTTCCCGAGTGAATTGTGGAGACTTCTGGCGGCACAGAGGAGCCCGTGAGTAAAAAACGCCCTTTATTGCGGGCTCTGTCAATAGCGAACCTAGTTGCGTCCCAAAGCCCAGGCACCTCTTGCCATTCGTCAATCAGGTGTGGAGTTTCGCCCTCCAGCGCATAGGGTGGGTCTAATGCGGCAAGTCTTTTATTCTGAAAATTACCTGATGGATCACTAACATAAAACACGCTATTGGAGTGGTTTAGACATGTCCAAGTCTTGCCGCACCATTTTGTTCCCTCAACACATACTGCGCCAAAGGCCTTAAGCAGATCGTCTATGCGGTTGTCGATTATTCTGGGTAAATACCCTTTCTCCGTGAGCATTGTGCCTCCAATCAAGGTTTATCGCCTATTAGATTATAGCATATTTACATGCGGTATTTAAGTGTTTGTTAATTTTTCATTTAAGTGTTTTCCAACTTTCTATTTAAGTGTCTGCAAAGATTTTAGTTAAGCGCTTTGCAGTTTGTTATGACAATGGTGGTCTGGTTACACAGCATGTTGCAACTGAGCATTGAAGTGGATTATTGCAACGGCATGTTGCAGCTAGGCATTGTAACGAGATGCCTTCCTAACTGTGGCAACGATGAGGTCTGCTATACTTTTTCTTGGCAAACTGACCTGTACAAATATTTTGGGCACTTCGGTGGTTTATCAGTCGTGTGATTTTTATAGATAATATTGAGCGGAGGCAAACGTGGGTAGCAATGGTGAACTAAGCATTACAACATTATTTGACGGTAAAGATGAAAGGCAACTTTCTATTCTGAGGGCAGACGGCAGCACAAAGGCAAAGTTTATTGAACTTCTTAATCGCAATGTCTTTTTGCAAGGTTCGCCTGTTGCTTCGGGTGGCGCTGTAAATAAAAATGTACTACTTAATATGCTTGGCGCAATTGGTGCGGGAGTTGGTTCTAATGCTCTTTCAGGAGGATTATTTATGGCCACTGCCAACATAGACACCTTAATGAGGATAAGCAAAGGATTTTCATCGGCAGTTATAAATAATGGCATAATAACCAAGCATGCTCCATTCATACCTGCTCAAAATGTGATTATGCCCATGGCGGCACCGCTTATAGCGTATCAAGCTTTGCAGACCAGCATAATCTTAAAAGAGTTTGAAGTTGTAAACGAAAAACTTGAGAATATTCAAAATGCAGTAGCCGGGCTTGCATATACTATAGAGATTGAAGCGTTTGGTAGACTAATGAGTGCTGCCGAGATAACGAGGGATCTAGAAGATGAGTATGTTTTTACTAAAAGATTTACACCTGGGATGTTGTCTAGGTTGGCTTTAGCGGAATTTGAGAGCAACGCGCTACTTAATCGTTATGAATTTAAGTACAGATGTGATATGCAGCAATTAAAGATGCCTAAACCAGTTTGCGACGAATTGATTCAGGATACTTATGGAATGATACTGTCATCAATTACCTGTTTGCAGATTAACGAGTTAAGGCTAAAGGCAGTGCTTCAGGAGGAACCAGAATATCTTGAGCGAGCTCAGCAAAGACTAAATGAGAGGATTTCTGAATACAATGCTCTTTGGCATGAACTTCAAGAGGTGTCACGTGAAATAAAGGATGAATATATCGAGACAACAAAAAAAATGAATGATAGTGCATTTTTTGTTCAAGCTCTACCTTGGAATTGGAGTGACGGGCGAACGCGAAGAGACAAGGCAAACAAAATTCTTGAAGTAAGTACAAGTTTTGATGAAACCTTCAGTGAACCTTTGAAAAATATCATCGAATGCAATAAGCCAAAAAATGAGGACATGCAAGAAACGAAACTTCTATATTGGCAAGATGAGTTCGGTGAACATTCGTTCTTTACTGATGATGATTTTGAGAAGCTATTAGACGATTCTGGCAACAAATTTCTGCAGCCTGAAACTTTATAGCGATTTGTCCTAAGCGTTCTAAAAGGTCAACCATTTATCAGGATGAAGTGAATATTGCGTACAAACAAGTCTAACAAGACATGGCGGCATGCCTGTGCTACAATTCATTTAGCAAAAATGACGCAAGCGGCAATATTGCTAAATACGGCAAACGTCAAGGAGGCAGCGTGCAGATTAAGCAGCAGATTAAGCAGCAAATTAAGCGGGAAAGGTACCTGCAAAACTTGATTGACAGGATGCACAATGGGATGGTCAAGGTGGTTACAGGCGTTAGGCGGTGCGGCAAGACTTATTTGCTGTTCAATATATTTGGCGACTACTTGCGCTCGCAGGGTGTTGACGACGCTCATGTCATCGAGCTTGCGTTAGACGATGAACGAAATGCCAAATATCGCAACGCTACTGCCTTGGCAACACACCTTCATTCGCTAGTTGCCAACAAGCATGAGATGTACTACCTGTTGCTTGATGAGGTTCAGTTTGCCATCACCGACGAAGAGCTGAAAGACACCAGCATGCCACCCAAACTGTATGGCGTGCTAAACGGGCTGCTCCGCTTGCGCAACGTTGACATTTACGTCACCGGCAGTAATTCCAAAATGCTTTCTAGCGATATAATGACCGAGTTTCGTGGACGCGGCGACGAGGTGCGCGTAAGACCGTTTTCTTTCTCTGAGTTCATGTATGGCTTTAACGGCGACATCTATCAGGGCTGGGCAGAGTATGTCGTGTTCGGGGGCATGCCATTAACTATGATGATGCGAACTGACGAGCAGAAGTCTCGCTACCTTGAGAACCTCTTTACTGAGACATATCTTAAGGATATTATCGCACGCAACAGGCTGGCAAAAACCAGGGAGTTTGAAGATTTAACAAATGTTCTGGCGTCAAACATCGGCGCTCTTACCAACCCAACGAAGCTAGAGGCAACCTTTAATAGCGTCCTTCACATGAAGATTAGCGCTAACACCATAAATACCTACATAGGCTATCTTAAAGAGGCATTCATTGTTGAGGAGGCAAGGCGCTTTAATGTTAAGGGGCGAAAGTACATCGGTAGTCCGGTAAAGTACTACTTTGAGGATGTCGGGCTGCGAAATGCCCGCTTGGGGTTCAGGCAGATTGAGCAGACTCATATCATGGAAAACATTATCTATAACGAGCTGCGCACCAGGGGTTATTCTGTAGACGTGGGGGAGGTCGAGAAGCGCGGCAAGAAGGAAGGCAAGGACTACCGCGCATTTTTGGAGGTGGATTTTGTCGCAAACATTGGCAGCAATCGCTGTTACATTCAGTCTGCATACGCATTGCCAACCGAAGAAAAGGTTAAGCAAGAGAAGGCATCGCTGCTAAACATCAACGACAGCTTTAACAAAATCATTTTGGTTCACGACATGGTTAAGCCCACACGGGACACTCATGGCATTCTTACAATGAGTGTATTCGATTTTCTGCTTAATCCGGGCAGTCTTTCAATGTGATTATGTTGAGAAGGGCTACTGGGTACTGCGCAGCTTGTTAAGTAAATAGTGTTGTTCTGCCTCAGGCGCTTAATGGTTTAGTCGTATGCTAGCAATTGTTTCGCCCCTGCAGTCCACGATTCTTGCGATGAACAGTTCTCCGGGACAAGCCACGGTCTTCACGGTGTACAATCTATTATTAAAGAGAAAATCTGCCGTAAGTAAACCGGTTGGGCGCTCTTCAATGGGTGTTTTGTCATCTCTCATGAAACTGCTGCGATAGCTAATGGCACTATCTATTTCCCCGGTCTTGGCTTCGCCGTCGACAATACACTCGGCATCTTGGGGGCTTACCCATTGTCCTCGCATCCGGTAACTGAATATTGGTTTGTCGCGCCCGAATGAAAATACGGACACTTCGGAAAGGTCATAGAAGCTTTTTCTAACGGCAAGCAAGCAGACGCTGTCCTGCAGCATAAAGACTTTGTACTTAAAATCATCGTCAATCTCTATGGCATGCCATCTGCCCTTAACATTGGCAAAGAGTTGCTGCTTAGAACTGCTGCAATCATTGACATACGCCAGCATGGGATTGTTTTTAAAGTCAAAATCGTAGTCGTTTTTGTAATCTCTTCTATCCCAGTTAAACTCTATGATATATGAAAAATAGTCGTTAAGAAAATTAAAGCTTGCTTTTATTGTGTGTCCGTTGATTGCTGGCGCGTCGTTGCTATCGTATATCTGTCGGTAGAACTCGCGCTGGTGTGGCAGCGTTGCCGCTATCGCCGCCGCTCTTTTTCTTGCTGCCTCTTCGCACTCGCGCTTCTCACGCTCCATTTTGTCCTCATAGTATTCTCCCTCGCTCGTTGCATAATCGTCGGGTATGTCATAGAGGTAGACGACCTCGCCCGTATCCAGATTGTAAGCTGCAAGATTGCCGTACTTCTCGGCAATACCATTGCGTTTTGTCTCTCTGCACACTAGACCGCAGTCTACGTTTACGCTTGTTCCCAAATCCCACACCTTGCCGGGGGCAAAACCGCGATGCGTTTCGTTCTTGCTAAAAAGCGTTGGCGTATGTCCGTGTATAAGAATCTCTCCATCCTCTGGTATGTAGCGCCGCTGCCAACTGCCAGACTCGTCTATATCGCGCTCCCAAAGCATTCTGTAGCGCCTCTGATAGACATCTTGAACTGACGTAGTTGCTTGGTTGCCGCTTAGTTTGGTATTGGCTTTATCGTCGTCTTTGCTCTCGCAGCTATCGTAGCCGTCACCATCATCATCATCATTGTTTTTGTCGTCGTCTTGCGCATCTGCCTTTGTGTCGTAATGGCTGTATTCGTCTACAAGCTCGTCTCTGGCGTTGTCTGGGTGCCATGCATGAACGACAAAGTACTTTTTACCGTTTGTCTCAACGTTAATAAAAAGTGGCTGACTTGCTAGAAAGCTTGCATATTCGTACAGTTTTTCAGAGCTAGCCGTGAAGTGACTGATGTCATCGTTGGGTGTGTAATGATGACTGGTATCCACAGCAAGGCTGTAAAAGGTCTGAAAGTCACCACGTCCGCAAAGTTCAATGAAGGCATCGTCGTGATTGCCAAGAACCATGCGGTATTTGCCATTGGCAGTAACATTGTTTAGCGCCCATTCCAGCATGGCCTCCTCCTCACGTCCCCTGTGCGTCAGATCGCCTATGAGGATGAAGTTAGCATCTGGGTCGTCGCT
Source organism: Coriobacteriales bacterium (assembly GCA_031256715.1). Taxonomy (GTDB): domain Bacteria; phylum Actinomycetota; class Coriobacteriia; order Coriobacteriales; family UBA8131; genus JAIRQA01. The sequence goes on from JAIRQA010000066.1 coordinate 6,681, forward strand.
CTCGATTCTTTTTCGCAGCTCGTTAAATTGTGTGTAGCATCCGTGGATGTCACCGATGACATAAATGCTTATAGCTGTCTCCTCGTATCATAATCTTTGCCACCTCCCGGCGGGCTTGCCCTGTACTTACGTTTGTTAATATGGGGCATAATTACCTGATGGCAGGGGTCGCATCTTTTCTCTTGAAGCCTAGCCTTCTCAACAAAGGCCTGCATCCCTTCCTGACAGATGTAAGCCTATCAGCTGGATATAGTTGGCCTTAGTTTACTTTATGCTTGTCTGACAACAGAGACACATCTGTTCAAAAACGAGGCTAAAACTGGCTCTGCCTCGTTAATAATCATCTGCTTTTGAATAAATCTGTTGGCACACTCAAGTATAGCAGACATTTTAAAATTACACAGTTTGTTGTGCAATAGTATATACTATTATATACTATTGCTAGCAATAAAGCCCCTTTTTCAGTGGTTACGGACGGTTCATCTGTCCCGCTCCGTCTGTCAGTGATGCCTAATCTTTCTTTGGGCGCGGTCTTCTCACCATACTAAGCGGTCTTCTCTCCATACTAAAGACTGGGCGTCCATACCAGATTGAGCTACTCATCTAATCGACTACGAACGGACTCGATGATTGCCTTGCCCGTTGAAAGACAAATGCTTAAGGTGTCTGCACCATTGAATCCAACGAAAAGAGTAGTACGTTTCCCAGTTTGTGCGCTTGTTTTATGCAACCGTCAGTAAAACCGCTGCGAGAAAACAAGCAGAGATACTTCTGGGTCAGTTTTGTGAATTGTGGCAGTTGTGTTTTAGAGCAAAGATTCAACAAAATATCCTCACCAGCTTTTGATGTCGACCATTTGCATTCGCAAAACAAACCTTTACTTGAACCATCGTGGGCGATAATGTCTATTTCGGTCTCTTGTTTTTTATTCAGATCAGACCCCCACCATCTACCAGCATGGATAAAATCAAAGGGCACCGCCGAAGTCCCATTGATGTGCCATAAAAACTCAAGACAAATCTGCTCAAACACTCCTCCCATATACTTGTCCAGATTCTGCTCTATATACCGGTAGGCAATGTGCGAATTGTCGCTATTTATTAACGACAGACTACGCGGCACAAATCGGTACCAAAATTTGAACATATTATCATCAACGCGATACAAAATCTTACGCCTGTCTTCGGTGTAGCTCGGCATCTCCCGTTTAATCAAATCCAAAAAAACCAGATTATCTAAATAGCGACTGACGTTGCCACTCTCAAGATTGGTCTTTGATGATAATTCGCTGTATTTAGTTGCACCATTGGCAATCGCCGCAAACAAGGTGTTGTAGCTGGCAGGTTCACGCACCTCTTGTTTGAGTACAGCATCTGGTTCTTCGAGCAAGGGTGCGCCGATACTCAAAAAATCCCGAATAACATTTTCTTTTAGCGTTTTACTTTGAATATACCCCTCAAAATACTTGGGGATACCTCCATACACACCATATATAGAGGGGAGTAGTTCTGGCTTGGTTTTGTCAAAATACTCTCGCATCTCAAGGAATTTGAACGGTTGAACTTTGATCTGAAAGGTCTTGCGCCCATATAGTGGACGATTGTTGGTAAAAAACTCGTTGCTCATCTGCGTCATCGACGACCCGTTGAGGATAATGAAAGCTT
>JAIRQA010000001.1 GCA_031256715.1 Coriobacteriales bacterium
CAACTACCACCGTTGTTAGGATCGCCGTCTGCCCAGACGACACCGGAAATACTACCTGTAGCAAGTGGCGTTTCGTCTTGGGGGTTATCTTTGGCATCAGAGTTGTCGGCAGACACAGACTCGCCTTGGTCGCTGGCATTTTCGCCATCTGCTTCGGTCGCCTCTGCATCATCAGACTGAGCGTCACCAGCCTCTGCGTCTTCTTCTGCGGCATCACCATCGCCTGCAACAGCCGCACCGTCTGCGTCAGCATCTGTGGCATCGCCAGATTCTGCAAGACCATCTGGGTTGCTAGCACCAAGGTCTGCGCTATTCTCGACATTGTTATTAGCGTCTAAAGCAGCATCTAATGATGCTTGCTCTAGCTGCTCATCTGCAATATTTCCACCAGCAAGCGTAAAGCTGGGGAAAAGCGATACCACCAACAATACCGAAAGGACTATACCCAAAATCCTGCGGGCATAGGTGTCCGTCTTCTTGTTAAATGCCATCTTTATGTCCTCTCTCTCTTTTCACGCAACCCACACCGAACAAATAACGAACCCCGATGATAGGCCCCTTGCGCGACACCAACCACAAGCCGCGATTTTCTATTCTCTCTTGCTATTAACAATCTTTAATAAAAGTGCGTTAGCGAAAGCGTTTATTGCCTTACCGTCAAGCATTTGTCGCAGTGCTTACTGCCTGCCGTATTGCGCCAACAACCATGCTTCGCACTAGCTGACTTACCTTTGCAGCCAAACATCGCGCTAAGTACCCAGCCTTGGCAGACATGCTTCGCGCTAACCATTATGCGTTTGTAGTAAAGACCCTTGCTAGACAAAATGCGTCTGCAGTAAAGTCCCTCGCTAGCCGCAATACGCCAGTGGCAATACATTGAAACAGCCATCTGTCGCACGCGTTTCCTTAAGTGTTTTCCACCCAGCTAAAGAACCATCATTGACCCGCTTGCTTATGCCGCATTTATATGACGAGTGACTTACAAAAAATCGCTCAATCCTTGCGACAACCCAATATCACGAGAATTCTTTACCAGTAACGCAATTAACATTGCCAAATGTTTATTTTCAGCAATTTGTATGAAGAATTCTAGCACATCTTTACTTACAATATTGCGCAGGCACATATTTCTTACATAAAACAGCACATAATGTGCTGTAACACAAGGCGAGCGGTTAAAGTTGTAAAAACAGCATGTTAAAAGATTGCTGGTCATGTCCTATGCTGTACGGCTTGCGTTGTTTTTACAGCAGATATATCACCTGTATCGTCTGTGACACAAGCCTCGAACCATGTACCACCAAACGTCCACAATTCGTGCCTGCGCATATACACAAGCAGCGCAAAGTTTACGACACATGCTATAATTAACCAAATAAACATTGTCAACTAAAAAAATGTTTCAGCTTATGTGCGGGTTAAGTTAGCATTAAACAAGCATCAAGCACGGGTTAAGTTAACGTTAGGCAAGCATTAAGCTAGCATTAAGTTAGCATTAAGTTAGCGTTAAGCAAGCATTAAGCTAGCACTAAGCACGGGTTATGTTAGCGTTAGGCATGCATTAAGCTAGCACTAAGTTAGCGTTAGGCAAGCATTAAGCTAGCACTAAGCAAGCATGCAATTTATAATATTTGTTCATTTCACGCAGTAAGGCGAGGGGCGGCACCAGGTGGATGTACGATTAACAGACAAACCAATTATCCTAACGGTAGACGACGACGCTATCGTGCTTAATCTTGTCATCGAAGCTCTAAAAGATTCGTATACCGTGCGACCATTTAATTCCGGACACGCCGCTTTAGCGTATCTAAAGACAAACACTGCCGACCTTATCCTATTAGATCACAACATGCCAGGCATGACAGGCTTAGAAGTTCTTGGGCAATTGCAATTTAACGAGAAAACAAGATCGATACCAGTAGTCTTTCTTACCGGTTCTGAAGATGGCGCCGATGAAATCACCGCTTTAGAGAAAGGCGCCGTAGATTACTTGCACAAGCCATTCAGAGCACCAGCACTGCGATCGCGGGTGCATTTGCAAATTGAACTTTTTCATCATCGCATGCATTTAGAAGAGTTGGTAACCAAACGTACCGAAGAGGTGAGCCGCGCATACGACAAGCTCGCTCAACGTGACAGAGTAACACTTGAGCTTCTTGCGCAAGCATCAGACATGCGCGACCACGACACCGGTATGCACATCGAGCGCACCACAGCATTTGCTAAGATTTTGGTAGACGATCTAATGGAAAACCCACAAGCTGGCTATGAACTCACACACCAAGATGCTCAGGATATCACAGACGCAATGAAACTGCACGATTTAGGCAAGCTGGCAATGCCAGATGCTGTGCTTTTAAAGCCTGGACGCCTAACTACAGAGGAGTTCACAGTAATAAAGACACATCCCACCCATGGCTACAATATGCTTGTTCAGGCCATAGACAAGATGAGTGCCGATGGGCTTTTACTGTCGGCTGTAGATATAGCTTATGGGCATCACGAGAAATGGGATGGCACCGGCTACCCTCGCGGCCTAAAAGGTCATCAAATCCCCCTTAGCGCCAGAATTGCCGCAATAGCCGATGTTTACGACGCGCTAACATCGGCAAGGCCCTACAAACGAGCCTTTACGCCAGATGAGGCATTTAAGATAATCTATAATGACTCCGGCACGCACTTTGACCCCTATCTGGTGGAAATTCTTAAGCGTCACGAAGCAGATTACACGAAAATTGCAACCGAGAACCGCGATAATGTCTTTGCTGCCGCCGTTACAGGGCAGCTAAATCCACTGATGCAGTACTAATGGCATAAGGCGCAACGCAAGTTGCAAAGGAGCGGTTGTACTTTTTAAAAAGATTATAATGTCGAGAAAAGCTAGCTTGCTAGCAAGCTAATAAGTAACCATGCTAGCAAAAGAATAAGAACCACGCAAGCAAGCTAATAAGTAACCATGCTAGCAAGCTAATAAGAACCACGCAAGCAAGCTAATAAGTAAACGTGCTAGTAAATTGTAGATTATTGAGGGAGTTTATAATGACAGCTAACGACACAAGCCCAGTACTAGATATTCTAAATAACACAGATATAGATGGTTTTAATATTGCCGATGCTCTGGCACGCCTAAACAATAATACAGACATTTTTATGCGCATCATTCGCTCTTTCGTTAAAAATATGCCTTCGCTACTAACACAGATTGCCTTACCATCTAAAGAAAATCTTGCAGATTACGCCATTAAGGTTCATGGAGCAAAAGGAAGTCTTTATGGCATTGGCGCACAAGCAGCAGGTGATGCCGCAAAAGAATTAGAAATGGCTGCCAAGGCAGACGATTTGACAATGGTTCTTGCTAAAAACGAAGACTTCATCGCATCTGTAAATCGGCTATTAGATCAGATCTTAGCTTTAATTGCACAAATTGAGGCAACAATAGCACATGACTTCCCCACCAAATTAGATGCTAGCGCTCCAAGCAAGGAGCAATTGCATCTACTGCTTGTAGCTACAAAAAATTACGATTTAGACGCCATGCAAGAAATTATCACAGAACTAGTATCAAAAAGATATAAATATCACGCAGAAGATATTAGTTTTATAAAAGAACAGTTTGAAGCGTTTGACTATGAACAAGTGTTGGTGCGAGTCGAGCAGATTCTTAATGAAGGGGTCACCACTTAACACTGACCACCTAAAACTGGCCGCTTAACACTAGCCACCTAAAACTGGCAACTTAACACTAGCGCCGCTGCTAAAAAATCATGCCGTGTTTAATTACCACAAAAAAATCAAACTAATCAAAAACCTCATTGGCTATATCTAGATACGAGTCTAAACGTCGTTTTTGAATCTTGCCTGCAGATTGCGCAGCTAATACCGCACAGTTTGGCTCTGAGGCATGTGTGCAATCGCGATAACGGCAATTAGCAGCATTCGCATAGATTTCCGGGAAAGTCCTTTGCAGTCCAAGCTCTGCACCCAAAAGTCCAATAGAACGCAATCCGGGGGCATCTACCAAAGCGCCACCTTTGGGCAGATAAACCAACTTGCGAGCAACGGTTGTATGGCGGCCGGCATTATCTTTACCGCGCACCTCCCCAATCTGCAACAAAGGGGCACCTAAAAGCTCATTAACCAATGTCGATTTTCCTACACCTGAACGCCCAAGCAAGACGCCAACGCCTTTAGAGCTTGCCAAAATGCTTTCTATCTCTGCAAGACCGTCACCAGTAACCGCTGACTCTACAATCACCCTACAATCCATTGCCACAGATTTAGCCGCTTGAACATCGTCATAAGAATCTACTTGGCCACCAATAGCGTGCTTTACGTCACGTTTATCGTTTCGGTCACAAACTGCTCGACCACCGGCATGCAGATTGTCTGTGTCGCTAACAGCGCGTTTTACGACATGCGTATCGGCCTTTGTTAGTACAACAACAACTTCTGCCCCACTGTCGTGAGCCATAACCAATTGACGTTCTAAATAATTCAGATCTATAGGCTTGCGTCCAAGCGCACAAACCACAAAAACATAATCAAAATTTACGGCAAGAATCTGCTGGTTTGCCTTTCCTTGACCTTCGTGTACAGACTCTACCAACGAGCGACGACACAACTGCGTGCGTCTGGGCATAATTTTGTTGATAATAGCGATGTCGTGCCCGCTAGGCTTATCCACCACAACAATATCGCCAATGACAGGGCGTATGTCTAAATTTTTTTCAGCCTCAGTACTTAACTGAGCGCGAAACTCATCTGTGCCAGTGCGAACCATAGGCAAACCACGATCTAATGACACGACGACACAGGTCTTCTCAACAAAAAAATCTTTATTACTTGAATTAAGGTTGCTCATTAGCTAGCGCATCCGTTCATGAAAGATATGATACAAAAAGGCAAGAAGACCACCAATAACAACCAAAAGCAAGCCAGCTACAAGCAGCATCATATTTACACTTGACTTACGCGGTTCACCGGGAGCAACTACAGTTACGCTGGTGGCATGAACGTCGCTAAGGCCGTCATCTGTGGGGCATGACAAATGAAAGATTCCTGTAACCTCTAACTTGGTGCCAGTTTGTTCATAGCGACCAGTGGCATCTATAAGCGCAGCGTCTTCTGGTTTCATTAAGACACTTATGGCCGAGCCTGAATCTATCATTGTTACCCAGACACGTCCATCTGCGCTTGAAATAAGATCGCCTACGACTTCTCCCCTAAAGACAACTTGCTGATTATCACTTTGTTGGGCTGCGCCTGTAAGCATGGTGATGCTGGTTGTAGGTTCTGCAAAGGTCAGATTAATAGGCACAAGCATGAATAATGCTAGCATAATAGCATGCACTAGCCTCGCCTCCTTCTTACAAAAGCTTTTACGCGTGCACGTGGCGTAATAGATGCTATTAAGCTAGCAAACAATGCTAATAGCGTTAGAAACTCCAGACGTCCCATCCACATCTGTAAGATATAGATAATCTTTAATAATAAGGGCGCGCCTGGAACCGCAATGCCAGATGAAAGACCGGCGTTAGACGTTACCGATATAGACTCAAATGTAGCTGGCAACGCTCCGTAACCAAAAGCAATGCCTACAAGCGAACCAAGCAAATAGGTGGTCACATAAAGAGCAGCAATAATTAGGGCAGACGACAAAATATCGCCAGTAAGCGTATGCTTGCCTATGTGGTTATATGTTGTTGTTATTTGCGCACTAGGCGGCAAAAGCACTGACTTTACCCTTGCCACTATGCCCTTAAAGATAATCCCTACGCGCAGTGCTTTAATGCCACCAGCGGTAGAACCTGCGCTACCGCCAACAGCCATAGAGATAGCAATAAGAAAAAATGCGCCGCTGGTAAGCATGCTGGTAGTTTGGTTTGGCGATAGCAAATCGTAGCCGGTATTGGTGCTAGCGCTAACAATTGTAAAGATTCCGCGTCGCATAAGACCGCTAAAGTCGGTGAGAAAATCGCCAGCCATTAACGCTGCAACCAACAGTAACACCATAACGGTTATCCAAGTAGCTAAGGTACGAATCTCGATGTCCGAAAGCATTTCTCGCCAATTTCCATGATGTATTCGCGCCATTAAAGCAAAGTTAATTGCGCCCAAACACATAAGCACCATGACTATAACTTCTAAAGGCCAGCTGTGATAATAGATTAACGATAGGCTTTGAGACGCAAATCCACCTGTGTTATAGGCGCCAATGGTTATCCAAAGACCATGAAAAAAGCTGCGGAGTGGCTCTATGCCAGAAAACATGAAAATAATAAAAAGCACGATTGTGCCAATGATAACTACGCCGCTAGAGACGCGCCAGATAAATTGAGTTGTCTTCTTTATACTTGGAAGCACCGATTCTTCGCGTCCCTCGGTATTGTAGAGCGAGTTGCCTGTTCGCGTGAATATTCCCAATGACAACGCAACAACCACAACACCCTGTCCGCCAAGGAATTGCATCGTAAAGCGCCACATATTGTCGGCAACAGAAAGATGATCGATATCGCCTAGCATACTTATGCCTGTAGCGGTAAGCGCGCTTACGCTTTCGAAGTAGGCATCGAAAGGTGACTGAAAATGTCCGCTAAGCGACAATGGCACAGCGGCAAAAAAGGCACACACCATCCAAGCCAAAGCAGTTATAGCAATAGCCTGTTTGCGTTCCATTTGCGCGGGGCTGATTTTTGCCAAACGCAACGCGCTGCCTGCGGTAAGCGTCATGCCAACTCCAAACACATAACGCACGCTAACTGCCCATTCGCCAAATAAGAGACTAACTAGCAGAGGCACAAGCATCGCTACAGAAAACAAAACTAAAAGTGAACCTAAGTAATGCGCAATAACCCGTAAATCTTGCTTATAAAAACGTGCCCACATTCTAGGTTTGGCGCCTTTCTAAGCCAGTCCAAATAAGAAACGCTGACATATTACCATTATGCCAAGAAAAACAATGAAAGCCAAGATGACCATGACCAAATAGACATAGCCACTGGCAATGTCGCGAAACGTTCTTAGATTTTTTCTTCTGTTGGCAGATAAAGGCATCTGACTGTCCTATCTAATATCTAATATGGCCATGTGATTTATGCTCGCATTGGCAACTAGAGCTATAAAGCAAACCTGTTTAAGAATGAGGCTTTTATTATCAGGAACAATTTTACTACTTTATCTTAATTGTGGGACGTTACGCTGTATAAGCTCACATGGCAAATGCGTTAAACGCACGTTAAGCACTTGATAAGCACTTGATAAGCACTCGCTGGCTGAAGAAAGCACTACAAACTACTTAGACAGCTGATTGTTCATGCGTCACACTCACATATTTTGTTTGCTGGCGTTCATAAGGCGGGCGAACACAGTTCGCCCCTACGTCGTAATATAGCTGTAGGTTTTGTTACCCTACAAGGTTCATAAGACGGGCGAACACAGTTCGCCCCTACGTCGTGCGGTATCTGGTGTTCATAAGGCGGGCGAACACAGTTCGCCCCTACGTCGTGCGGTATCAAAGAACGCCTTCGCGTTATGACTAGATGTTATGAATAGATAATGCCATTAATATGGCATCTTCGTTTGGATTCTGATAGTAGTCTTTAATGATATCCAGAAGCGAAAAGCCGTGTTTTGTGTAAAAAGCACGAGCTGCAACATTGCCGGCGCGAAACTCTAATGTTAATTGCCGCAATCCCCTTTTGTTTGCGGATGCTACAATGTGCTTAAGTAGCCGCGTACCTAAGCCCTGTTGGCGTAAATGCGGGTCTACTGCTATCTTTGTAATGCTACCAAAACCATCCTGATACCAAAGTCCGGCATAGCCAACAATCTTTGTGCTACGTAGTTCTTCAAGCACATAATAATCGCAAAGTGGATTATCAAGAAGTTCGCAACGAAAAGCCAACGCGCTCCAAGGCTGCGAAAATGCTAGCATTTCTATGCCCATAACCGCACGAAGATCAAAAAGTTGCATGGGACGCAGCTCATAAACAGCACCGTCTGAAGCGTAAGCAGATTCGCGTAAAGGTGCGCCGCTTGCTGTATTTGCAGATGAGCTTAAAGGTGTGCCGCTTGCTGTATTTGCAGAAGCGCCAGGGAAAGTTCCCAAAGAATCATAGTTAGAATCTGCATGCGCACACTCATGGTGCAAATATTCGCCCATTAACCACCATGTTTCTGCCATTCCTCTTTAAGAGGCTTCAGCTTTGCTCTATAAAGATAAACAGCGGTTGCAATTGGGATAAGTGCCAGCATCTGCATAGTTATAGCAATTGCAGGCGAATCGGGAAATGCATTAAGACTAAAGGTAGCGCCAACAACAAACGCCGCGGCAGCCACCAACATAACGCGCCATATGCGACGATAACGCAGGTATTCAGGCGAACCCGTTACCTGCTTTGCGTTGGCATTAGAACTACCTATGGCCTTGTTCACTGCGGTGTCATCTGTAAGTCCGGCATCACGGCGTACAGCCTTCTTCTCTTGTTCAGATAATCCTGCAAAATGTTGCTCTGCCTGCATTCGTGCCTGTTTGCGCATGGGGCGCAAGCGCGCAAGCCACAAAAACAATGCCGCGCCTGCAAAAACATACGATAAAATATTTAGGAAAAGCGGTACAAGATCATAACCTGAAACGTTAAAGCGCAGCAGTAGCGCTCCAGAGACACTAATAATGCAGCCAATTATTGCCACACGTGTCATCATCTTTACCAGCTGATACCCCTCCATGTATTCTAAGATGTCATCTGCTGTAAGCAAGGTTTGGCACCTAGCTAAACGCAATTTACGATTAGAAACAGCGCCTCCAGAACCGCTTGCAACACTCGCTTTACATGTTTTACCTGCAACACTTAAGCCGCTTGCAACACTCGCTTTACATGTTTTACTTGCAACACTTAAGCCGCCTGAGGCACCTGCGTCTACGATAACGCTGTCGCTAGCATTACTAACTTTACTTGTTGCAACAGATCCCTTGTTACGTGACTTATTGCGTTTACTAGCAGACATCCAAGCCTCCTAACAACTGTCTGACCGCCGTCTGTTGCTGTCTGGATATCAGACGGCGGCCAGAGCCAACTTACTTAAACTTCACACAATTACATTGGCGTTTTTATATAAAAAACTAGCCAACTAAAATGACATCGCTTGACATCGTAACAAAGATAAATGTTAACACAGCAGATACTGCCACCAGCGCAACAGCATAAAGCAATACTTTGCGCAGCACTATACTCTCTTGACCTATTTGGTCGATGGTTGCTGCTGCCTGCTGTAACTTAACTGGCGTAACAACACTAGAAAGTCCAGCTCCAATGCCGGCACCCGCAATAATAAAGATGGCACCTGCCAACATCTGCGGACCTAAGAAACTAGCGCCCTGTAAGTTGTATTGTGCAAACAATGCTACAGTAGAAGCTTCAGAGCCGGTAGTAAAGCCAGCAATCAATCCAAGGAACGAGTTGGCAATGGGGAACGCACCTTGGAAAACATCCGATGCAACTTTAGCCCAGATATAAATCATGTTGTTGTTAGGGTCAACCAACTGCCAAGTTCCGCCCTCTCCAGTTGGAGTGTAACCAGACTGCATCATCACATAAGCCAACATAAAGAAGACAATAGAAGCCAATGTGGGACGTGGGAAGCGCTTTACCCATGTCTTTAAAACCTCCGACCATGTTCCCTTTTTTGGACGCATAATAAAAGATGCTAATATAGTAGAAACAAGCACCCAGAAATAGGCATTCCATAGCACGCGCATCGGTTGGCCTTTATCACCAGGCCAAAGCGTGATTTTCATCTCTAATGTCTTAAAGAGCAAATCATACAGCGGTCCAACAAAATTGGTTATGATACAGAAGAAGATTAGTAGCCCCCAAGGCGTAAATGCCTTCCAAAGCGGCATGCTCTTCTCGACAGCTTTATCTTCATCGCTAAGTTCGCTGCGATCAAATATTGGTACCTTCATAATCTTTAGGTACAAGATCATGAAAAGAAGTCCAACGGCACCTGCAATAACACCAGTAAGAACAATACCTGGCGCGAAGAAGTGCGCAATTAAGATTGCTGTGCAACTCATAGACAAGCCGGTGATTAGTATAGAGGGTAGGCCCTTCCAAACCAACTTAGGTCCGCCTGCCATCATGCAGATGGCAATACAGATGCAAGGCGTGATTATTGGCAGATAGTCGGCAAAATAAACTGCCAAAACCTGAATCGTTGGGTCCTCACCATTTATTGTCACGCCAAGTCCAGAAAGAATCGTAGACATCTGAACAATGGTCACGCCCAACATGGCATAAGTACATAAGGCATCAAAACCAATGGCTGGCAGTGCAATAGCCAAAACCGTTGTATAGCCCATTGCCAGTAAGATTGGCGGCAAGATGGTCACTGGCGTAGCGCCAACAGATACCAGCATTGTGCCAATGCAGACATTCATGATCATTAACTGTGCTGCCTTATTGCTTTTTGCCAGTGTTTTTAGCAGTACAACAATGCGCTGTAAAGCGCCGGTTTTCTGAATAAAAGTAATCTGCAAAATTGCGAACGCCGTCATTCCTGTGATAGCCATACTCGCAAGCAAGCCTTTAAGCGATGCTAGCAAGCCGACTTCTAACGGTGTCGAGAAAAACGCCACGGCGATCACCACAACCGCAACCCAACCAATGACACCGCTGATATCGCCAGGAACTTTAAATGCCGCCATTAGCACCAGCACCGAAATTATGGGTACCAGCGTTAAAATAACGTCTATAGGTGTAAATTCCATAGCTTTCCCTTCCTTGTAGGAAACCCGTGAGCAACATTGTTTTGCCGCTCACGGGTTACGTCACATCAGTGACAGCACACGACACAAAGTTAAGATTGGTCGCCCGAGGCTGCTAGTCAGTCTTTGTTGCCTTGTGAGTGCGCTTCTCCTCTTCGGTGATTGGCTTGTAGGTAGCGCCGGCGATTGCCTCATCAATCACTTTACCGGCGCCACACTTTTTGCAAGTCTCTACATCGGCGGCATTAAACGTCTGGCACTCACCGCAACGCCAGAGTATCTTGCCTAGTGGCGGAGGTCTGAAGCCGCCCTTTTCCTGTTTTGACATCTCTTCCTCCTTCAAACGAAATGTTTACCTGGAAAACAGTACTTGTTTTGGTTTCTCTGCTAGTTTTAAAGCTAGCTCATCTAACTTGCCCCAGTACATAATGCCTGATTGACAATGGTGAACACAGGTAGGCAGACGTCCCTCGCTTACGCGCTTCTCGCACAAATCGCAAAGATCTGTAGGCAGCGGGATATATGTCCATTCCCATTTACCATTGATGTTTTGCCTTGGACCATCTTCTAGCGTTTTAATGCCAAATTGACCAATGGGCAAATCATGTTCTTTTTTGCAGGCAACTTCGCAGCTATGGCAATTGGTACAAAACTCATAGTCTATAAGCAAGCCGTACTCATTAGCAACTGAATTAGTAGCTGACATAACTGAAGCCTCCCTTCTTTGTAACGATCTCAGAAGGTGAGCAATCATTTTCGGGTGTCACCTTATAGCATTTGCAAAGCGTAGACTTGTATGGTGCGCCATAATGCGTTGGACCATGGACACCCATAGTGGTCAGGTTGTTGGCGTTGCTATCAAAGACGCCAAAGAGTACAGGCTCGGCACCTTGTTTCTCTGGGAACCACCAACCATGACGTGCGCGAACAAGGTTGGGAAGAAGACCAGGAGCGATATGCACTTGTTGCTTGCACTTACCACGCTTGTTCTCGAACCAGACCCAATCGCCCTCTATAACGCCAATCTGGTCAGCTATCTCTTTAGAGATATCGGCAATGGCTGTTGGATGCACTTCGCGCATTGTTGGCAATTGGCGATGTTCTGAATGGAACAAACCAATATGACGATGACCTGAGGTGTAAATGTAGGGGAACTCTTTGTAAAGCTCTGGTGTAGAATATGGTCCCTCAAATGGCTCCATATGATGCGGTAGCGGATCGAAGCCCCAAACATCAAATAGAGGCGAGTAAATCTCATACAAACCTGTGGCGGTTACAAAGCCTGGATTACCATCATCGCGCAGCAAGCCCTTGCGGTACTTCTCATAAGTTTCATTAAAGTCCCACCAGTCATAGACTTTCTTGTTCAGCTCGTCATAGGTGTAATCTACACCATTGCCGTCGTCTTGAATCATCCATGTTAGGAAGGCATGTACGTCGTCAAACTGATCGTAGAACTCGGGATTAAAGCGCTTGCCAAGCTCTAGCACAAGCTCTTCGTCCATCTTGCACTCATGGTAACGCTCGGCAGAAGCGGTAATAGTACGCAGTGGCTGCCACCAAGAACGGAAGCTGTCGCGCTCGACACTCATTGCCATGGGCAAGATTAGGTCGGCAAAGGCTACGGCAGTTGGCGTAATATAGTAATCGCAGACTACAGTGTACTTAATGTTCTTCCATGCCTTGTATACACGCGGCGCGTCACCTGCCATGTTGGCAATTGGATTAGTACCATGTACCCACATCATTTGTGGACGATATGGGATTCCATTTTCCATGGCTTCCAGCAAAAGATCTGGTGGAATGAATGGTGTGTATCCGGCTTTGTGAATTGGAGAGTGTTCGGTACCGATGCGGCGGGCCAACATCTCCTGAGAAATGAACTCTAGGCCTGATCCATATTTCTTTGAGCTATTGTAAGCATAGCGCACCAACACGTTGCCACCAGGTACATCTAGATTACCGGTAATGGCCACCATGTCTGTAATAGCTGCCGAGGCTTCCATTGCAGAAATCTGCATGTCTATAGCTAAGCCCCATTGCACGCCAGCCGGTTTAGCAGTGGCGTATAGTCTAGCGGCATCTATAATCTGCTGTTCGGGAACCCAGCAAATCTCGGCAACTTTTTCTGGAGAGTACTCCTGCACGCGCTCTTTAAGCTCATCAAAACCATACGACCAGTTCTCGACAAACTCATGATCATAAAGATCTTCATTAATGATGACATTTAGCATGCCTAATGCCAAAGCACAATCTGTACCAGGACGAACACGCAACCAAACATCAGCCTTAGAGGCCAACCAGGTCAGTGCTGGATCCATAACAATAAGCTTTGTGCCCATGCGCATCAGATCGACGATCCAATGTCCCATAAAGCCATCACCATTAGAAGCCAAGGGCTCATTACCCCATATTACTACAACTTCTGGCTTTACCCAATCTGGGTTGTCATAGCGGTCTGGATGCAGCTGCGACGCGTCAAGAATCCAGCAATCGCCCTCTTTAAGGAGGTTAGCTGTCATGCGTGGCTGATAACAGGAATCGGCACTTAAGAAACCAAAGGCGATGTTGGGGCTACCAAACACCGAGCGCAAAACCATGGCACCATGCCACATGGCATTGCGTCCGGTACCAGAAAGTACAACGATACCTTCTGGCCCTATGCCATTAAACTTGGTACGGATAGTCTCACAAACATCCTTATAGGCCTCCTCAATCCAGTCAAAGGCCTCCTCCCAAGTTACGCGCTTCCATTTGTTTTCACCCTTTTCGCCATCGCGCATCAATGGCCACTTCAGACGGTCGTTGTTGTAGATGTTTTCGACCATGTTTAGGCAGCGCAGACACAGACGACCCTGGTTGTAACCGAACAGCGGATCGCCCTCGATCTTCTCCAGCTTGCCCTCCTTGGTATAGCAAAGCACACCGCAGCCATTATGGCAGCCAGGCCCAGTCCATACCGAAGTTCGAGTCACCTCATAACCATCCTCATACCAACGCCAATCTTCCTTGTATCGCTCTTTGTTGTATTCGTTGATCGCCATGAAGCCTCCTTTCTCTTTCTTTCCTTGTTTGCCTATTTTGCTTTATTCGCAGAGGTAGCAAATCCGCATATCGCAACCTCATAGAACCGCGATTTTTGCTACGTTTTCGTGCCGCAGCTAAATTTCGTGTCGCAACTTTGTATTGCAATTTCGTGTCGCAACTTTGTATTGCAACTAAATAAAATACCCTCGTGCTTTGTGTTTTTAAAAACAATGTCAAAAAGTACCTGACAGCATTTAAAAATAATGTCGAGAAGTACTTGTCGCTGCTTTTATTACTTGGGGGGCGCTACCGGTGGGACGCCTGGACCAGCCGGCCCTCTAGGCGGCACAGGGGCACCAGGACCTTTTGGAGCCATTGGACCTTTAGGAGCACTTGCAGGCGGCATGCTTGCGGGGTCTGCGGCAGTCTCTGGCAAAACCTCACCACACTTCTTGCATTTCTCATTAGATGGGTCATTAAATGCACCACATTTGGGGCAGGTCTTCATCATTTCGTCAAATGAAGGCGGTCTGAAGCACATAACTTACCTCTCTTTCTGTGTGTCTCTTTATGTAAGAGAAAACCGTCAATACAAGCAGCATAAGCATTAAGGAATTCAGTTCTTACCACTAGCAGTGTGATTCTTAAAAAACTAATACTTGCGGTTATAGACTGGTTTTGCCTAAGTTTATAAATTTCCTAACTTGCTGCATTAAAAGGACATGGTTACAAACATAGTCGCCCATGCTGTACATTAAAAATGCGCATTAAATGAAAAGCTGCCAGTAACAACTATGCAACTGACAGCTTGCTAATATTTATTCGCTAATATATAACTATAATTTCTTATACTAATGCTATTATAATAGCGTTCACTGTTGCTTAATTCACTCCTGAGCTACTCATGATTTAGCTCTGAGTTAGTTCTGAATTACTCTTGAGCTACTCATGATTTAGCTCTGAGTTAGTTCTGAATTGCTCGGAATTACTCCGGAATTACTCCTGATTTACTCCTGAGTTACGACAGCGGCAGCTATAATTGCGCGCATCACCTTAACGCGTGCCGCCGCCTGACGCGCTTGCTCTAACGAGCCCTTCTCTACAAGATCAGAAATAAACTGCTTTGGGTCTTCACATGACAAAAAGCTAGGAATCTCTTCATCAGCCACCACAACATTAGACAAGCTTGCCGCCTCATCCATCGCCTTGTTCAGAGCAAGAACGTGCCGTGTTTCTTCACGCACGCGCTCTAAAAACACATCTTCGCTTATACCCTCGTTTTCTAGGTAAACAGCTTTCGAGACACCTGCCATGCGCAACGATTCCTCAATGCGTTTTTGCACAGTTGGCATCTGTTGCGCAATTTCGCTATCGCTAACTTCAACTGCCAACGTCAAAATAAGCGCATCTGCGCACTTGCGATATTTAAGGTCGGCAAAACTATATTTTATGTCTTCTTCCAGGCGCTGCACTATAGACGCACGCAACTGCTGCATGTTTTCTATTTCCTCAAAATTGCTCTTTACCCAATCATCGCTTAAATCGGCAATACTATGAATATTTGAGCCCTTAGGCGCATTGGCTACAAATGAGAAAAGTTGAGCATCTACGTCATCATTACCAATGCAAGGTTTTGCTGGCATGCTTACAGACAAAAATAAGGATGAGTGCAGGTCGAAAGTCTTTAAGAACGCTTCCGCTTCATTACCTGCTGCTGCATTTATCTTTTCTGCGCAAACATCTGCTGTTGCATTTATCTTTTCTGCGCAGACATCCTCACAACTTTCATCATTTTTTGTTTTGTCATTAAGCAATTCATCTGTTGTCATTTCTGACCCCTTTCGTAAATAATCTTTGCCATTTTATTTAATAATGTTGAGAAGTGCCAACATGATCGCGATACAGAGCCTATACAATGGCTATACAATTACCATGCAGTGCATATACATTCCCATACAAGTTTTACAGTTGCTATATTGCGCAAAGTCAAGCATTATCATCACTTTAACTATCTAGCCTACGAGCGCAATGCGCTCATCCTTGGTAGACTGGCTGCTGTTTTCTTCTTGTATCCTTTCGCGAGCTAACATCTCTTGCTTAAACTCCTCTACAAAGTTAATGACATCTTGCGAAGAATGAACATCTAACTTACGATAAATATTAGCAATATGAGTTTTTGCTGTGTGCAAAGAGATAACCAGAACACTCTGGACATACTCTGCATTACGTCCTTTGGCAACAAAGTGCAAGATCTCTTGCTCGCGCTTAGACAACTGATAAAGACCGGCAACTTGGTCGCAGGCTCGTACCCAGGCACCTGCCCTATGTTCCTTAGTATTAGATGCTAACGAGGTTTGGGTTATTAGTTCCTGTGCATTATTGCGGCTACATTCATGCACAAGCTTTTTTGGCGCATTAGCTCGAGTCTCGGCTGGCGTTTGCTCGCCGGAACCGTTAGACGAATTACTGGCTAATGAACAGGAAGTAAGACCACCAGATGATAGCCCATCATGTGTGCCACAATTGCTAGACAGTGCATTTAAATTAGATTCAGGAGCTATAGCGGTGTCGTCTTCTGCAGCAAGCTCAGGTGCCGGAAATGACACCAGAACAGTAACTATAAGTAATAAAACTGCAATGCCGCCAATTATGTATGTAAAAGGGATATCGGCGTTAATGTTTGCCATTTGAGTTATGCCCCATCCCATTGCCAAACCCAAGGCAAGACTTAAATAGACAAGCGCTCTGCCGCCATCTATCCAGTGCAAAGATGCCGCACTAGACTTTCTGGCTATACCTATAGAAAGTATTAGCGCACCAAAGTCAAAAAGGTTAAAGCCTGCCAGAATAGAGGTCTCGGCAAAGGTTAGACCCCATATGTTAGTTGAGCCTATTAGCATTAGACAAATAACACCAAGTGTAAAAAACAACAGTGAATATCTATGCAGCCTGTCCATTCTTGATGGCAGATTGCCACTTTCGCGTGATGTCGTAAATATCACAATACCAGCGATTATAATGCCTATAAATGCAATGGGGCTAGAGACTACAAGTAAAGACACGCCGCCAACAAAAAAGCACCCTTGCAAAAGGCCAAAGGCAAGCGCATAAACAAGAGAGGGCAACAAGGCCACAATAAGTGCGCGGCGTTGCGGTCTTACGTTTTGAATATTTGCAGACTTTTCGCTTTGTAAATCTAATGTGCTAGTAGACTCGTTTACCGCTAAAGAAAAGACCGCAACTAGTGGCATTGCGGTCATGATAAAAATGGAAACTGGTCTCATTATATAAAGCACAGCCATTCCCAAAAGTGTGCCAATAACCATATCTGTTGCAAGTGAACGATAGATTAGCTGGTTTGCGAATTGAGCATAAAAATGTAACCAGAAATACATTATAAGAGCTTCACTTGCCCCCAGAAGCACTGTCGCTATTAGCTCTAGCAGATAATCACTTGTAATGCCTAAAGAAACAGCTACGGCAAATAACGATGCAATAATACTGATAGCCGCCACACAGCCAAAAGATTGCAAAGAAGGAGGCTGCCCGTGACCACCAAAGAAACGCTTGCCTACAAGAAGTAATACGCCAAAAGATACTGCGAGCGTTATATACAATACAAGTTGCCTTGCGATTAACCTGTCACTATTCATGTGGGTGCCATCAGAGACAAGTAGCGGCGAAAACAAAATCAGATAATGCCATGCCAATAAGACCTTAAAGCCAATGCTAGGCAATGTGCCATTGCGCATTTTTGACAAAAACTTCAGTTGGTTATCACTTTGGGCTGCGGTCTTAATGTTGTTCCACATTGGCCATTCCAATCTAATTTTGCTTAACTTCTGTAGTCCGTTGGAGTGGAGCAAGACATGACAGACAAATTGCAGGAAAGAATGACAGCGCGATTGAACTTACTTGTGCTTGATGTATGTCTGACGCGTCAAATAAAATATGCAGGGAGCAATCACCTTATAATGATTATAAACACGCATTCTTTAGCAGTCTTGCCTGTCTAGCTTACATATTGTAGTGACAATCTATTCACTGGACTATAACCCTGAGTATTAAGAATCATTTTTAATACTCAGCGGATTAATGCAGTAGCAGATTTTATGCTATTTTATATAAGTTGTCTAGCAAAAAAACGAATTGCATACTATTACATATTATTTACAAAAACAGAAATTTAGCTAAAACACTAATAGCTAATAATTAGGAACCAAGAACAAAGGAGAGCATCAGGCACTATGCCAGGAGGATGTTGGGTATGTAACCCATTTTGCGGAAAATGCCAACCGGCACCAAAGAAATCTGTAATTTGCTCGCAGTGTGGCACGTGTACAATATTTGATAGACAAGATATCGTCACTCCCAACAACAAGCTGCTTTGTAAGTCCTGTGCGACAGATCTAAGTGCACAAGTCATACCGCAAACCATAACATGCAATTTCAGTGGACTTCGTTGCGCTTATCCATGTGGCAAGGGAACAGGAGCCATGCCTTCTCATGGTTATCAGAAGTGCATGAGAAACACGGCTCCACAAAACGTCGAGCAATAAATCGCAATAGTGTTTGCCTAATATCTATGTTAGCTTAATGCTAGTTGAGTACTAGTTGGGTGCTAGTTTAGTACTAGTTGAGTACTGGTTTTACGTTAGTTTAATGCTGGATTAATGTCAGCTGAATGCCAACTGCGTGTCAGCTGAATGTTAGCTATAACTTACTTTGCTCGATTTGCCTATGATGCCTCAAGTTCAGACTTAATTTTGGCAAGATCTGCTTTGTATAGCTTGCCAAATATCAGAGCAGAGATAAATCCAAGGATAGCACAAACAACCAAAGCGCCAAATATTATGGGAGCATTCTCGCTGGCTGAATTAACATTCGTAACTGGGTCCCGAATTGCAATTGCACCCAACACAACAGTAAGTATGATATTAATAACCGCACCAGAAGCGATATTGCAGTTTGCTATGCCCAAATTCATGGCAAAGTCCTCGTGCTTGTAACGCTGGCGGGCATAGGCAGAGGCCATAACAGGAACGCCACCATAATTAAAAGCAATAAGAATAGCCGCAAGTATATATAGGTAAGGAATATTAGCAATGAATGCCAGCATTAATCCAGTCATAGAAATAGTTGCAACAAGGGCGCCTATGAGCATGACGGGAACAAGACCAACTTTGTCAAAAATTGCACCATTGGCAACTCTGGCAATTCCATTCATGGTAGACACTAAACCAACAAGCAGTGTCGGAAAGCCGGCATAAGTCACATCCTGAACACCAAGCGCCTCGGCACCCTGAGCAGCGCTGCCTATAACTGTTAAGCCGCATACTAAAGTGAGAGTTGCCCAGCCACTGTAAAACCAAAACACCTTAGACTTTAATATTGGCATATCGCGTGTGGGGCTAGATTTTGGCTTCTCTGACACTGCAGCTGCTGCTTTACCGGTAAGTATCTCTTGCAGATTTTTTGGTGCCGGTTTAACGAAAAGAGCCAAAATAACCATTAGAATAGCACCTGCAGCGGCAATCATAATAAACACCGGCTGCCAAGATTCTAATAGCTCAAACAGCATATTTGCTATAAAACCAAACAACAGTGAAGACACACCAAATCCCATCATCATTACACCAGAAGCCAACCCAACTTTATCTGGGAACCATGGATTTACCAAAGATATGATGGCATTATAGGCTATGCCACAACCTGACGCGCTAAGAATGCCATAAAAAATAAATAATGTTGGCTCTCCAATTTGCGCCGTGAGTGCTGTAAAAACAAAACCAGCAGCAAACATGGCTGCTGCAACTATAATGGTAAGTTTGGCAGATGTACGCTTGATAAGCTGCGCACCAAATAGAGCTGACACACAAAACGCGAACATCGAGACCTGAAAGACTATGCTTAGATTTTTATAACCAAACTCGCTACCAATTGGCTGAGCAAAAATCGACCATGCATAAATCAAACCAAGGATAAGCAAGGTTATGGTAGCAAACGCCAAATAAGGAATCCGCGCCGATTTTAGCTGCGAAGCTGTCTGTGATACGGAACTCATCTTTTTATGCGCCTTTCTCGTGTGGACAATTTAAATAGCTTAATTAAATAATATATAGATAGCATAATAGCTAGATAACTAAATTTGAGCATTATACACACGTCAGACCGTGTAAAATCTGCATAAAACGTCACTTAGTACTTGCTTTAAGAATATTAAACTGCAACTCACAAGGTTGCAGACCTAGTCTAGTGTGATACGTTAAGCAAAGTTCCAACACTGTAGCTTGTGGCGATATTTGTAACGCTACCAGCCAAATAGTCTAGTGTGAGACGTTAAGCAGAGCTCTTACACAGTCTGGTGTAATACCGGGTACGGCCAAAAACAAATTAAGGGCTCATGGACACCTAAATTTGCCACATGAGCCCTCAGTTTATAAAGCCAGTCTACGCGCCAGGCGCCTTTGGGGCTCCAGGAGCACCTGGAGGTTTGGGGGCACCGGGGGCACCGGGGGCACCTGGGGGTTTTGGAGCACCGGGGGCACCTGGTGCGCCAGGGGCTCCGGGAGCGCCACCGCCATAGCCCATCTGCTCTGCATACTTAGCTAAGTCTGCTTTGCAAAACGGGCATTTCTTCATAACAATACCACCGATTGCCTGAAGCTTTTTGCCACATTCCGGACATTCCGGATCTGGCATGTCTACACCTGCTGGTCTGAAGCACATTGCATTTCCTCCGTATTCTAAACTACATGATTTCGGTTACTTAACATAACCATAACAACTATATTCTAACACAGAATAGATGTTATTAAGACACTTAAAAAACCAACTAAGTAATTGTGCATCTTACGCACAAGCAGCTTAATGGAACCTCATTTAGCCTACAAACAGTCAACTTCAATAGGTTCTGTCACACGCAACACACATTCGTGAGACTCACCATCTGGTTTGCTCTTCGCCTTTTTACAAGGGTTGTAACACATCAGATTACTATAGGCACAAAGCATGGCAGGCGGAAGTGCAATCTGCGTTAAGTCCGCAGCGCATTTTTTGCATTGGGGTTTCGCCATACGATTTCCTGCAATATCAAATATATTGTAAGTATTGCAATCGGGGCACTTTGCGGGACGTTTGCGCGGCGGACGACAGCCGCCACAAATGGGATTACACGACCAACACATTAAAACTTTGTTTCCTTTTCATAGCTTTTATATTGCCACAAACAGCCTAACAAGAGTCTTTGCGTGGATTCAGACGCAAAGACTCTTGCAGGCATCTATCAGAGCTATTTTTCTCTAATAAAAATAATTGGCAAACACTGACTGACACAAGCTGAAGTTGCTAAATATGCCAAAAGTAAACTTCCTATGCTACGTCAGATTGACGTCTGCGCCCTTCTCGGCAATAATAGCGCCCTCGTGCTTGTGCTCGTTGGCACTGCTCTTGGCAGTACCATAACCACGAAATGCCTTGCCCATGAACTTATCCTTGACAAATATCAAGCCATTTTGCATGAGCAATTTTAGGTCGCAACCAACTGCCTCAGCTGCCTCGTTCTTGTCCTTACCCTCGGCTAAAAGACTGTTTAGCTTCTCTAGCTGAGCGTCCATCTCTAAATCTAGAAACTCGTTTTTATCCATGTTCTCCTCCTAAAGAAAAAGGTTTAAAAAAACATTATATCCTAAAGTAGGAACAGCACTGCCTTGTGACCCAATTCGGGTAACTTTTTGCAAAGCTCCTCAATGGGACCGTACTGCAATGAACCAGACTCTTCAACTTGTACAGCAAGTGGTCGGTCGCCATGGCTGCCATCGCCGCCATCTGCCCAAGCGCGGGAGAATAGTTCTGTTGGCACTGGAAGATAAATCCAATCCCAATCTTCGCCATCGGTGCCCTCGCCAATCTTATATGGACCTACCTGCACTTCTTTGATGCCCCACTGATCTGGACCTAGTCCAAGCTCTTCTTTGGTGGCAATCTCGGCGGCATGGTTGCCCGAGAAGTACTTATAGTCACAGAGCAGGCCGTATTGTTTCTTCTCGCTCATGTATCTTCCTTTCGGTTACTTTATCCAATTTGTAGCTTTACCGTACTTTACAACCTGATAGTCGAACTTGCAGGCTCGCTACTCTCTTAACAGCCTATTAAGCAATTAAGGCTTTCAGTAAATTGCGCGGGCGATGCGCACATCATCACATTCACACAGACAAAGACGGTTCGCCCGCGCACTCAAAAATCTTAGCCGTCCAAGCCATCGACGCGCTTGATGTTAACCATGACACCCTTATATGGAGCACCAAAACCAAGCTTACCAATGTTTTTATGTGGCACAAGGCTATTAAAGTTGGATTTCCAGACACCATAGAGGTTCGGCTCTTCGCCTGCCTGCTCGGGGAACCACCAGCCGTGTGTACAATGGACGATGCCCTTAAGAATGGTTGGGGTTAATAGCGCCTGGAAGCGTCCGGCACCAAACATGTTTTCGACCTCGACCCAATCGCCTGTTGCGATGCCCTTTGCCTTAGCATCTTCAGGGTTAATTTCTACTACAGGCCATGGATCTATGGCGCGAAGCGAAGGAACCTGGCGATGCTCGGAATGGAACGACGAGTACTTACGAGCTCCAGAAGTTGCCATAAATGGGTACTTCTCGGCGTCCTGCGGGCGGCTGATTTGCGAGTAGTTGGGTTCTTCGTAGTAGGGCAGCGAATCTTCTCCCCATACTTCATAAAGTGTCGACTGCAACTCTACCAAACCTGTAACAGTGTTAAAGCCAGGCTCGCCATCGAAACGTAGTAAGCCCTTCTCATGCTTCTTGTAGGTATAACCAGGCTGATAGAAGCCGCGCTCGCGCAAATCATTAAAGGTAAAGCCCAGCTCTTGCAACTGGTAGTCGAAGAATGCCTCGGCATCAGGCTTGCCATTCTCGTCGACCCATGGCCACCAATCGGGATTTAAGCGATTGCCTATAGCAATGCAGACTTCAATGTCTGAATAGCATTCGCCAACGGTAACGGCTTTATTCATTGGGCCCATGAAGATGCAGTTGCGTCCATAGTGAGTGATAACGATACCATCATGCTCTGCCCATGTAGACATGGGGAGGAACAGATCACCTACAGCCATGGCTGTTGGAGTCATGAAGAGGTCTTGAATAACGTTGTACTCCAGTTTAACCAATCCATCGTGCCAACGCTTGGGCTGTGCCGAGCAAGTTGGGGTAAGGAAGTTAGAGCTATTAAACCAGCCCATCTTGATGGCATAAGGTTGACCGCTCTCTAGAGTGTCTAGAGTTTCGTCTGGCTGAGTTGTAGCCATACCGGTAGATAAACCAGGCCATTCGGCAGCACCAATACGCTTTGCCCAAAGCTCATCGCTTAATGCGCCGCGCTGCTCCATGCGCCACTTGCCCAATAGTGCCGATGGCGGACCTAATGTGATACCACCAGGCGAGTCTATACTGCCTGTAAATGCGGTTAGAGCCAAGAATGCCATGCCTAGTTGCACGCCGTTCTTGTTTTGGTCAAATGCCAAACCCCATGCCCAGGTAACAGGCTTCTCTGTTGCAAGAAGGCGAGCTGCTTCGCGAATCTTTTCTGCGGGAACCCAAGTGATGTCGGCGACCTTCTCTACAGGATATTCGGCTGCACGCTCGGCAAGCTCGTCGAAGCCGTAGCACCAGTTCTCTACAAAATCATGGTCGTAGATGTCTTCTTCGATCATAACGTTAAGAAGACCAAGAGCCAAAGCGGTGTCTGTTTGGGGACGCAGCTGCAGGGTCTTATTGCCATCGCAACAACCCAACCAAGTCATACGGGGGTCTATAGACATAACACGTGAACCACGCTTCATCATGTCGATAACCACATGACCAAAAAGACCATCACCATTAGATGGCAGTGGCTCCTTGCCCCAAAGCACAATCCACTTGGGAAGCACATACTCATCGTGATCGAAGCGATCCTCGAAATAACCCGCATAATCCATTTCTGGATAGCCGGCGCCAAGGATATAGTCTGTAACTGAGCAACGCGGACCGTAGCAAGACCAACCAGACTGAGTATAGCAGCAGTTAGGGGTGCCAATGGCAGAGAACGCCAAGGCATAATAGTAAATGCATGCCTCACGACCGGTTCCACCAAAGACTACGATGGATTCGGCGCCATATTTTTCTTTCATTTCTAGAATCTTGTTGCAAGCGATATCAATCGCCTCTTCCCAAGTAATGCGCTCCCATTTGTCTAGACCGCGGTCTTTGGGGTCACGTTTCATGGGATAGATAATGCGATCGGGATGATAAGTGTACTCGCGCATCGCCAAATTCATGGCGTTTACACGTCCGGTTGTGATGGGGTTATCATCGTCACCCTCGATACGAATCAGCTCGCCATTTTTGGTGATGACTTTAACGCCATAACCCACTGGATGGCTGCCTGGGGGCGACCAAGTGTTACTGCGGGTGATTACCGTGCCATCAGGTAGCTCGGTACGCCACTGTTTGTCGTATGCCATACTTTCTCCTTCTTCTCTGTTTCTTCTTCTTGCTTGTTTGTTTTAGTGCTTGAAGTGCAAATGGTTTCTGTAGCGCTTGATGTACTTGCGGTGCTTGGTGCTTGAGGCACTTTTGACACACGGGGTACTATGGCACCTGCGGTGCTTGGTGCACCTGTGGTACTTGAACTACTTTGATGTACCTGAAGTACTTGCTGCACTTAAGGAAACCGCTGCGCTCTTATATAAATTGCTAGCTTAATAGCATGCTAGTAATTCATATCTACTTAATCCCATGCGGCGCATTTGCAAAAGCAATCGCTTAATGCCAGCGCTTGACGCAACCTGCAAATGCTTATAACTTACAAAGCAGATACGCTAAGCGCGAATACACCGTTGGCAAAGAGCGCCGCATGGTACGTTTTAAGGTACATGTTTCGCGAAAATTGCTAAGTTAGCTATAAGCACCTGAGTCGTGCAATGCATGAAGTTAACTAAAAGCGCATAACTTGCGAAACGTTAACGGGTAATGATAACTACTTCTTACCGCCCTTAAAGATTTGCGGTCCGGCAAATATTGCAAAGTGAATGAATGGCAATAGCAGCGCAATAGCCATCATTGGCAATGCATAAGGTTGCTTAGAGAAACCGGCAATGGCAATTGGGCAGATGACACAAGCAATAAGCATGTATGCCAAAATGATCATCATAATCCAAAAAGCTACATCATTTTCTTTCTTTTCCATAGCTCCTCCTCTTTATTCTGCAACAGCTTCAGAAACCAAGGTATCTAGATCCTTACCACTGGTTTCACGGCGGACAAAGACGATAGTGCAAATTAGGCCAATGGCAGCAGGCGCCAAGAGCAATAGCATAATCTGGTTCCAGTTGTTGTTAAACACAGGCGTAATAGAAGCAAAGACTATAGGTGCTGCGGCACCACCAAAACGAGCGAATGCCTGGCACCAAGAAACGCCAGTGTTGCGCACCTGTGTGGGATAGCTCTCTGGCATCAGCGGCTGAACGCCTGTGATGGCAAAGTTCATCGCAAAACCCATGAGGAAGAACAAGAACATACAATATGCGAAGTTGTTCGGTCCTACGGTTAGCGCAAAGATAACGACCGCAAGCATCACAAACAACCAAGAGAAAATTAGTGTGCGCTTACGTCCAAACTTATCTGACAAGAAGCCAACTGTCACATTAGAACAAATGGCGGCAACATTATTAAATGTCTGCATGGCAGAAGCATCAGTGCCAGAATAGCCGAAACCGCCATCACCCATCATAGGTGTAATCCAAGGATTAAGTCCGTAGACAAAAACTTGACCTATGAAGTAAAGTGTCCAGATTGCCGCAGTTGCCACGATGAATTTCTTCGAGAAAAGCACCTTTGGGCTAGCGCTTGGCATCTTTGGCGGAACAGTTAGCAGTGCAGGATCTAACGTACCAAGATTTTGACCAGCACCCTTGATAAGGCTATGCAGCCTGTCAACTGCCTTCTCGCTATAGCCAGAGTTAGCAAACCAATGCGGGGTTTCTTTCATAAATAGAGCCAAAAGTACGCCATAAACAACTGGCAACACACCAATGAAGTAAGCCATGCGCCAGTTCTGTGTTTGAGTAACCGATGAGCCATCGGCACCATTAAGCGTAATGGGATTGCTAATAGCTTCCCAAGCAAATGGGATTACTACATTGCCGCTTGCGGCCATAGAGTTAAGTGTTGTTACAGCAACACCAGCGAGCACCCAACCCAAAACCATGAAGGCCATTCCAAAGGTGATAAAGACACCACGGTTTTTAGACGGTATTGTCTCTGAAAAGCAGGTTGTGACTACTGGAATGCAAGAACCTACGCCAAGACCGGCAATAAGACGCGTGATAGCATAAAACCAAAAGTCGGTGGCGTATGCTTGTGGCAATGTGAATGCGCCATAGAAGATGATGGCGATAACCAAAGTCTTCTTGCGTCCAATTTTGTCGGATATGATGCCACCAATGGCGCCACCAATAACCATACCTAACAAACCCCAAGACGAAATTGATGCTCCCAATGCAGCGAGTGATGACCCCGCATTGCCTGTCCTAGCGTTTATTGCCACAGTCGCAATTGAAGTATCGGCACCGCTGGGATCTAAAAATGCCTGCAAAGTAGTTGCAACAGCACTTGTGGTTTGGCTTGCAACCATGAAATCATAACCATCAAAAATCATGGCAAAGCCTAGAAAAATAAACATAACCCATGTGAACTTGTTGATGCCCAGTCGGTCAATGACCTCAGACACCGTAAATTTCTGTCCTTCTAAACTCATTATCCCTCCTTACTAGTAATTACATGACAATTTTTTTGTTACTTACATAAGGAATATTACAAAAACTCAATCCATTTGCATGTTAGCGTGACGCTTGCCGCCTGCTTTCGCCAAGAACCACAGATAGCAACAAATGGAACCCGAACTTTAATTCACCTCCTCTGTTTACTACTAGTGCGCATAATTAAATACTTAATTAATAAGGCGCTTTTTGACATTACTGTTTTATCTGAAATTAATCCTATGTTCAAACGTGAAGCTGTCATCATAAGAACAATAGGAATGATTGCCACAATACCATCATAACATCACCTGTATTTATTGTTGCGCCATCTAAAACAGCAGGAAACTGGCTCATAAGCATATTACTATGAGCTAACTTTTGCTTGTCAAGCTAGCTTATAAACAAAGTTTGCCATGATTTAAAAAGTAAGGTGTAGGGGCGACCTTTGGTCGCCCGCAAAGCTGTGTGGATAGGACAACTTTTCGGGCGACCAAAGGTCGCCCCTACAAAAAACAGAAATTTTTTGGTCGGCATACTGTCGCCCGCATGTCGAAAACAGATATTGCATTGTCACCATATCTGCTGCGCACCTATAAAGATGTTAAAATCAAATCATCAAGTTACAAAAGCGAAAAATTGATGCAAGATTACCTTGATGAGGAGATTGATTATGTCTAATGCAACCAGAGAAGATTGCAAATTTCTTGATATTTATGGCGAGGTGATTGCTCCACCCAGTAAAGAGGACATCGCCGATTTGAGGTCATATAATTTAGGCTCCGCAATGCGCTTTGCAGAAAAACTTGGTAGACCGTTAACAGATTGGGAGTTTGAGATATTCAAGAAAATCCCAAATGGTAAAGTTTATGAAGTCGTAGAGCTTGGCAATGGCAGATTTGGCATTGATGCCCAAGAATAGTTCACTGGGCAAAAGTTCTGTAAGCCAATAGCACTTCTCGACATAAATATTATTAACTATCTTTGTTGCCTCATGGCTTTCATATGACGGCTTTAATATGGCCGCTTTTCCTGTTGCAGCAGTTTTTTATCATTTCTGTTAAACTATCATTTCATGGGTTAGCTGCGAAAGGTAAACAAATAGATGGCAAGATTTTTTCAGAACGCACCAATAATAGGTAGAGAATCGCTTGGCGTAGAGCCAATCATTAGACCATTCATGTTTTTGGGCTTTGGCTTTCACCTGCTTTGGCTTGCCGAAGTCATCTTTCAATTTTACCCATCTAACTACATGTCTGACGCTACTGTGGCGCAGCTTTATCGCGAAATTGGGATTGTTTCGGTCGCGATAGCGATTGTTGTCATGCTATGTATGGGCTGGCTCATTGATCGCATTACCTACTATATACGCCTTCATCGCCTACAGATTGTCATTGCCAGCCTGATGGCGCTATCTTCATTTATCCTTTTAATGACGCAATTCTTTGTCTCTGTTCCATTAGTTATTCTGGGAAATGCGCTGGCTGGTGCTACATCTGGTTTTGTGACTCTTATCTGGGCAGAAGCTTTTCGCAGACGCGAAACGCCATCGATAGTTCTTAATAGCATGCTAGCATGCTGCACTTGCCTTCTGGGATTTGCATTTTTGGGTGCCTTTGTACCACCAATCTGGATTGGCACAATACTTTGCATATTGCCATTGTTTTCTTTGGTAGGCATGTTTGTAATCATGCATGGCAGAAAGGCTTTTTTTCGCAATCAGGAGTTTGTTGTAGATAACGATGGCGTAAAAAAGCCTATACATGGTATACGCGAAGTCCCAACATTTAGAAAGTTACGCGTTAGCAAAAGGCAAATGCTTGCCAAAATTGGTTTGCCATCTGCTTTTTTAGGAATTGGCCTTGGCGTTGTAGTTTATTATATGTCTGCTAGTCAAACTACAATTCATCTAGATACCGGTAACTTTATTATAGAAGCAGTTCTTGGTTGCATTCTTGCCTTAACTGTGGCAGGTCTATTAACTGCCATTAACCATGATCGTATTTATGGTCGCTTCTATCGTTTTGCTGTACCCGTTGTGCCTGTAGCCATCTTTGCGGCTATGTTTATGCGCGAGAATTTTATGCAAGACAATCAGGCTTACATCGCATTTCTCTACCTGTCCTTCGCGCTTTATGCCTTCCTTGTTTGGGTAGAGCTTTCGGAACTTTCGCACCAGTACCGCATCTCGCCAATTTTAGTGCATGGATTTGCCTTAACTTTTTTCGTGGCAGCATGCATGCTTAGCCAATCTCTGATGACTTTAATAGTTATACCAAGCGACATCTGTGGTTCGCTTGCAATAGCTTGCGGCATTACATTGCTGTTCTGTGTTGGTTACTTTCTTTTGCCAACAGAAAAAGACATCCGCAAAATTGCGATCATAGATGCCGATGCAGACGATCAGAAGACTTCTAACGCTAATGGCGAGCATACCACTGACGAGGGAGCAGACGGCGAAGAGGGAGCGCGTCGCACGCGTTTTGTTGTGCGTTGCGAGCAAGTAGCTAACACCTACTTACTTACAGCCCGCGAGACAGACTTGCTTTATCTTCTGGCTAAAGGTCGCAATGCTTCTCATATCGCAAAGCAACTTTATATCTCTGAAGGCACGGTGCATACGCACACCTGGCATATCTATCGCAAGCTTAACGTGCATACCCAACAAGAACTTATAGACCTAGTAGACAGCCACGATTTAAGCGCTAACAATAGCAACTAATTGGTGGCTAAGGTGCTAAACCTGCGATTTACGTAAAGCGTAGCAGAATTGCTACACTATCAATCATAACTTCTAGCAGATTCTTGGCAGCTGCTCACCAGAAAGCATATCTATAATGCGAGTAGAGCCAAAGGCAGTTCGCAACATTGCCTTTGGTTTAGCAATGGCAACTGCTGACGAGCCTGTGCTTGAGGCTGTGGCAGCACCTAAAGCCGTGGCAGCACCTAAAGCTGTGGCGGCACCTAAAGCCGTAGCAGCACCTAAAGCTGAAGCCATAGCTGA
>JAIRQA010000003.1 GCA_031256715.1 Coriobacteriales bacterium
CCAACTGGGCGACTTGTCCCAACTGGGCTAATTCATAAAAAATTCTAGCATCTTGTATATTTCTTTAATTGTAGTGCAAAAAGAGAATCGGCAGGTGGTATTTTCTTGCACATTGGTTGACTTTGTTTTTGAATGTTTGGCACCTCTAACTCTTTTCGTACCATATGGTGCATACTTAAATTGAACACCATAGACAAAATCTGCAAAACTCTAAAACTTGCGACTTGATGGTTTCAAACAAGCTCATGCAATGTGACGCTTTTTTGGTTTTTCGCAACCTGCTCCCCAGATATCTGCCCGCAACTATTTTCCGCATGTACTTTTTGGACAAACCATGGGAGCGCCGCTTACCGGATCAGAGATTACCACAGAATCTAAGGCAAATACCGTATTAACAAGTTGGGCATCTATAATTTCACGTGGAGGCCCGCTGGCAACTATCCTGCCCTGTCGCATGGCAAACAGACAATCTGCATAGCGTGCAGCAAGGTTTATTTCGTGCAAAACCATCACAATTGTGTTGCCACGACTTTTGTTTAGGGTCACAAGCATATCAAGTATCTCTATTTGATGCGCAATATCCAAATAAGTTGTAGGTTCGACCAAAAGCAAAATGCCTGTTTGTTGCGCCAAAACCATTGCCACCCACACGCGTTGCCTTTGTCCTCCTGAAAGCTCATCTACACAACAATTGGCAATATCAACGATATTCATGGCATCCATGGCATCAGACACTGCAATCATGTCGTCATTAGACCAACCACGAAAAAACCTTTGGTGAGGAAACCTTCCACGCCCAACCAGGTCGCTTACAACAATTCCATCTGGAACAACAGGTGTCTGAGGCAAAAGCCCAAGTTGCTGCGCAAATTCTCGTATGGGAATAGTTTCAATGGGCTTTTCTGCTAAAAGAATTTCACCAGAAGAAGGCTTTAGGAGGCGAGCCATTGCCTTTAATAGTGTCGATTTCCCACAGGCGTTCGCGCCAATAAAAATGCTCACCTTGCCTTCTGGTATAGACAAGCTAACATCCTTAACAACTGGATCTGCTCCATAGCCAACCGTGACATTGCTCACAACTAAACTACTCACTATATTGCCCCACCTTTTTTGTTTTGCCTGACTAATAAAAATACAAGGTATGGCGCACCAAGAATACCAGTAATCGCACCTACAGGAAAACGCGTATCAAACGCGAACTGACCAATTAGGTCAGCCGCAAGAACAAGCATTGCACCCACCAAAGCCGACGGCAGCGCAGACGCTCTTCCGTCACCAGTTAAACGAGCGGCAATAGGTCCAGAAAGAAAGGCAACAAAAGCAATAGGTCCTGTGACACTGGTAGCAAAAGCTGCTAAGCCAACAGCAGCAACCGTAAGCAGCAGTCGCGTTTGCTTTACGTTAACACCTAATGCTATAGCTATCTCATCACCTAACTCAAACATTTTCACACGCCGCGACAGCAAAACAATGCCACCGCCCAGTAAGAACACAGCAGCCACCAAAACTGGGATCTCTACCATCTTCACACCGTTTAGACTACCAGAAAGCCATCGCATTGCAGCAGGTACATCATATTGAGAAGCACGTACCAAAATGAAAGAGATAACAGCTTGCAGCATTGCACCAATACCTATGCCAATGATAATTAAACGACCACCGCCAAAAGAGCCACCATCTGACAACAAATAAATCACCAAAGCCACAGTAAGGCCAAAGACCACTGCCGCCACTGATACCTGAAAGCCGCTTATCTTTAACACCAACATACAAAAAATCGCCGCAGCACTGGCGCCGCTGGTTACACCAATAATATCTGGACTAGCCAACGAGTTTCTTAGCATAGATTGAAAGGTAGAGCCAGCAATGCCAAATGCTATGCCCGCAAGAACACCTGCAAGCATCCTTGGAAGTCTAAGTGTTTGCACGGCAAAGCTTACGCCTTTTATTTGCTCTCCGCACAATGCCCTAAAAATATCCTCAAGCGAATAAATGGTCTGACCAAGCACAAGCATTAGCACAGACAAAAGCACAACTGCTGCCCCAAGAGCTGCGCAAACTATGTTTCTTCGCCGCTGTCGCTGCCTCTGTTGCACGGTTATGCAATTAGCAGCTGACGTAAACTTTTGTTGGACGGGCATGATGTTGCGCAGCAAATCCTCTTGAATGACGGCTATATTTTTTTGCGGCAAATCCTCTTGAAGAACGGCTTTGTTGTTAGCTTGCAATGAATTCTTTTGTTGAGAAGGAATCTTGCCAACAGTCTTTGCCCACTTTTGCTCATGCTTGTCGCACTCGCGCTCTTTAGCATGTATTCTAGGAATCATAGAGCAGACACCTCAGCAGACATCTTAGCAGACACCTCAGCAGACACAAGAGAAATCATAACGCACGCACCTTAGATCGCACGGCAATAAGCACAAGGATTGGAGCTCCCACAAAAGCTGAAACCAGACCAGCTTCAATCTCGCCCGGGCTACCAGCAACACGACCTATAGTATCAGCTAATAATAGTATGCTAGCACCAACAAGCGCCGACAACGGCAACACGTAGCGAAGGTCTGACCCAACAGCAAGGCGTACGATATGAGGGGCCACAAGGCCAATGAATCCAATGGGTCCGGCTAGAGCTGTTGTCGCCGCGCAAAGAACAACTCCGGCAACAGCCCCCAGCAAACGCGTCCTTGTCGTTCTTACGC
Organism: Coriobacteriales bacterium; assembly: GCA_031256715.1. Lineage (GTDB taxonomy): Bacteria > Actinomycetota > Coriobacteriia > Coriobacteriales > UBA8131 > JAIRQA01. The sequence goes on from JAIRQA010000003.1 coordinate 2,700, forward strand.
CTAGGCTGGCAGCAACATCGTCGCCCAACGCCAAAGCATTAAGCGATCTTAGAGAGAATATGCCAACGCACATGCCAAGCACAATTAGAGGCGCTATTGTTAGCATCCCTTCGTATGTCGCACCGCCTATCCCTCCAGACTGCCAAAACCTAAAAGAATCCATGCTGCTTGAGCGAGGCAGAAGTATTAGACTAACTAATGACGAGAGTGCCGCCCCTGTTGCCGTTCCTGCTAAAGCAAGTTTTATTGGTGTTGCGCCACCACGACCCAAAGAGCCGGTCGCGTAAACAAAGACTGCCGTTATTGCAGCCCCAAATAAAGCAAAAGCCATATATTGAGGAAGCGCTGCAATACCAAAAAACGCGATTCCCACAACAATTGCCAACGAAGCACCTGTGTTCACACCAAGTATACCAGGGTCTGCCAAAGGATTTCGCGTTATTGCCTGCATCAGCGTACCAGACACAGCTAACGCGCATCCCGCAATAGGTCCAAAAATTGTACGCGGGATGCGCTCATGAACAACAAGTTCTCCCATAGAAAAATCTGCATTTTTCATTATGCCGCCAATAATCTCTGCCAGCGTCACAGACCTTGAGCCTAACGAAAGCGACATAGCCACGCTTATTACAAGAATTGCTATGCAGGCAAACAGCATCAATATGCGATATCTGGTACGCATGACTCTGGGACTCATGGCTTTATTCGCTTCACTTACTTGCTTCACTGCTTTTTGCTTTTTTCGTCAGGTTTTTCGTCAGGTTTTTTGTCAGGATTTCTCGTTAGTTTGCTTAACTATTTGACCTTCTTGGCTGCCTCAGCTATTGTAGCCACATACTCGTCAATTGTATATGGTATAGAAAGAGCACTTGGAGATTGTGCCGCAGCTAGTGGGCTTTCACTAAAGGCAACAACCGCGCCATTCTTTATAGCAGGAATAGAGCCAATTAGCGCATCTGCCTGAAGCAGAGAAAGCAGATTGCTGCCGTCTCCAGATGCCCACGTAAGAATGATGTCGATATCTGCAAGCTTGTCAGCGTTTTCTGAGGAAACCTGAATGTAAAAATTGCCTGCGCCCTTCTCTAACTCTTTAACACTAGGCGCTACTGCTAAACCTAGATCTTCTAGAAAAGCAACACGCGGGTCGCCGGTTGTATACAATGAAATTGTAGAGAGGTCGGCAGGATCAAAGTAAGCAAAGGCGACATTTTTATCCTTGAGTTCAGGATACTGAGCCACAGTTGTTGCAATTAGGTCATCCAACTTGGCAACAAGTTCTTTGCCCTCAGTTTCCATTCCCATCGCCATTGCGTTTATCGTCACCTGATCGCGCCATAGTGTCTGCCATGGATTAAGGGGATAAGCAACAACGGGAGCAATCGCAGAAAGCGTATCGTAATCCTCCTGGGTAATTCCAGACGATGCGGCAAGGATAACATCGGGGCTGACCTCGTTTATCGCCTCAAAATCTAAACCATCTGTATCATTAAAAATAACTGTCTTTTCTGTGCCACCAAGTTTGGCGATAGCCTCCTTTGTCCAAGGCAAAATGCTGCCGCCGTCCGTTACACCATAATTGGCTTCCGAGATGCCAACCGGCAAAACGCCAAGCGCAAGCGGTGTATCCTGATTGCTCCACGAAATAGTTACAATGCGTTCCGGCTTTGCTTTAATGACAGTCTCGCCAAACGCATGTTTTATTGTAATAGGAAAAGAAGCAGATGTTGAGGATGCCATTGTCGCAGCTGCATCCGTTCCCGCCGTCTCTGTCGTTGCATCCTTTGTTTGGTTTTCTAAGTTGTCTGCGGAAGTATCAGTAGATACTGGCGAAGTGCAGCCCATAAAAGAGCTTGCCAGCAAAAACATGCAGAGTAGCAAAGTAATAATTTTAGTAAATGAATGGTTTTGTTTCATAAGTCTCTCCTCAAATCGGTTGTTTTATAGATAATTCTTCTGAAGCAACTTCGCAACAATGATAGCTTGTGTAAACTGCGCGGGCTGCGCAAGCTATTCAAAATGCGCAAATAGCTCAGATTGTACAGGCAGTGCGGGCAGTGCGGGCAGTGCGGGCTGATCTGGTTGGGCTGGCTGAGGTGGCTGTGCGAACTTTGCAAACTGTTAGCCACATCTAACTTTTAGTATATTATATGTATTATGAGAACTTGTCAACTATAAAAATTTGCGATTTGAGAATTTATGGATAGCGAGAATAGTTGGCCTCCATGTAGGGGCGACCTGTGGTCGCCCGTCTCACAGCAAACACGTGACACTGAACTGTCGCTTTAACCTTGTCTGACTGCTAGGTGACCTGCATCGCCCGCATCACAGCAAACACACGGGCGAATACAGTTCACCCGTGTGTTAGATTCTTAAATCTTGCTCTTAATAATGAAATTTAGTGTTTTTGCTAAGATTGTCGCTCCAACAAAACCGTTCTAGAGCATACAGCTGCAACTTCGACATCGTGTGTAACAAGGACAACGGTTTTGCCCTGACGGTTAATATCTTTAAGCAAATCAAGCACAATGTCGCGGTTGCCTTGGTCTAATGAACCTGTAGGCTCATCTGCCAATAACAAGCGAGCAGGCTTTACAACGCTTCTAGCCAATGAAACGCGCTGTTGTTCTCCTCCCGATAATTCAAAAACTACCCTTTTTGCGTAACCGTTTAGCCCTACCCTATCAAGAGCCTTGCTAATTTGCCGAGCTTTTTCTGACGCTGAACTTTTTGCATAACGAAGCGCAATAAGTAGGTTCTTTTCTACCGTGAGGTTTTCTATCAGGGCAAAGTTCTGAAAAAGATAGTTAATTTCGTTTCTGATAAATTTTTGAGCAGCGCTCGAATTGGGGACAGGAGCTTTCTTCTCAAATAACATCAATTGTCCTTTATCAAAATTTTCTATTAGACCACAGATGTTTAGAATAGTACTCTTGCCTGAGCCGGAAACTCCTTGCAAGGCAATCATTTCGCCTTGCTGTACGTTTAATGAAAAATCTGCCAGTATGACGTTTTTGCCATATGCTTTAGTAATGCCTTTCATGCTAATTGCCATTGAAGCCATAGCTATGCACCTTTCAGTTGTTCGGCGAGACGTTTTGTCTCTAGTCTTTGTATTATGATAAGGGTCACAAGCACATCAAATACTGCCAATGCTAGTGATAGCGCAAGCCCTATAAGAACATCTTGCGAAAACTGAAGGGTTATCCCCAGCATGCAAAGATATAAAATTCCAAAGATAATAGCTTCACTCTTATAACGCGCGGCAAGCGAATAACCTAAATACTTGGTTACAACTAGCCAGCGCTGTTTAGAAATAACAATTATATTGGCAAGAAAGAATGATGAAAGGCAGCCAAATGCAAACACCAAAATCGATGCAGCCAGAAACGTAAATAACTGAGCCTGAACCCAACCAAGCTGTGTTGCCTGAAGATTTTTTAGGGTGTCAAAATATACGGTGTCGGGGTCTAAACCATGGGCAACCAAGATCGATTTAGCTTTTTCGCGAGCAGAATCACTTGAAAGATTAAACTTCATGGGAAAAGTAAGACCAGTGTTCATGAGACGCAACTTTGCCGTAAGTGGAATATTTGCTTTTGTAAGAACAATAATAACTGGATCGCTTAAAAGATGATTGTCTTTTTCTGCCACATGATCATCAAAAGAAAAAAATGCTTCATGCTGTTTGTAGATTAATGACTTAACATGAATGTCTGTAGAAATGTCGCTTTTGCCTAAGCGACTCTGTTCAGATTGAGCAGAGCGTGAAAAGAACTCATCAAGTGCCTCTACCAACAAATCTGCCTCACTTTCTCTTGATTCTGGGAGCAAAGCTACAAGTTGTGTTTCTGACTCGGAGATGTTAATCTTATTGCCCTGCATATCATACACATATAGTTCTTTCAGATAATTGGGGTTAACGTACAGCGTTTGATATGTTCCTGCTAAAGCACTTTTAACCAACGATCTGTCCGTTATAATTGGGTAATCGTCACTTGCCGCATACATGCCACCCATATAATCATTAAAATCGTCATATAGTTCGCTGAATTTAGTTTCGTAACGCGCATCACCAGATGCGATACTTTCTATAAAATCGCTTGTCATTTTTTTGCCAGATACAACGGAATAGTTGCCATTTTTTTTCCACTGTTCTTGACTTCTGTATTCCCCAATCACACGTGCCGCGTCACCAGAAGAGTGCGCTAACAAGGCAGAAAGTACAATAAGAAATACTGCTTTAAGCACATAAGCGCAAATAAGGGAAGGTTTCAGAGAAATTGCATTTTTTAGAATATCTCCCGTCTTTCTGCCCTTTAATACAAGAAGCTCAACGCTAGAAATAAGTACAAAGAATATAAACACAAGCAATTGCGTTAAAAGAAGCCAGACAATAAAATCGTAGGAAAATCGTGAAATAAGCAGCGCTAATAAAATGTCTACGATAAGCGCGGTACAAAGTGCGGTAACCCCAAGACCCTTAATTGAATCTAACCAGAGTGCTGCTGTTGAGTAACCTAGCAGCTTTTTTACACCACAGGATTTTATCTGC
>JAIRQA010000012.1 GCA_031256715.1 Coriobacteriales bacterium
GCCACGCCGCCGCCAACGCGGCTGCCGTGGTCTGCGCAGGAAGCTGCGCCGTAGACGGTGGCTGGCAAGCCGCCTACCCCAACCCCGGCGGAGCCATTGGTATCCAGCGCTTCCTAGAACAAGAGCACGCACAGGGTCGCTTTCACTACGAGGCCGGCGACACAGATTTGCCGCCCATTATTAATGTGCCCTCCTGTCCGGCGAACCCCGAGCATCTGGTTGCCGTCCTTGTAGACGCAATTCTTGTTCAGAAGCTCCCAGAGCTTAACAACCTAAACATGCCTTCGCTAATTTTTAGCCAGACCATTCATGATAACTGCCCGCGTCGTGGTCACTTTGAGAATGGCGAGTTCGTTTACAAGTTTGGCTCCGAAGAAGAGAAAAAGGGCTACTGCCTGTACCCTGTGGGCTGCAAAGGCCCGCAAACCAAGAGCAACTGCCCCATCGTACGCTGGAATCGCCGCGCCAGCTGGTGCGTAGAGTCTGGTGCTCCCTGCGCCGGTTGCGCCATGGCCGACCCCAGGTCTTCTGATCTTAACTGGGTAAACATGAACACTCCGTTCCTTGGTCGTTTCCGCAATCTCGCTTTTGGCGACATCTCTATAGACCCAACGTTTATAGCTTATGGACTGGGCGCGGTGGTTGTTGTGGCGCTGGCGGTTCATGGCTTTGGCATGAAGATCACCGGTCGCACCAAGGGTGGCGCTCCCTTTGAGCTAGAGCGTAAGTGGGATGCCAAACATCCAGACCGTGCGATAGGTTCGGTTGCTGCCGCTAAGGCTGCCGCAAAATCTGCGGGCACGACAACTGTAGATAATGTTGAGAAGAACGCCGATGCTGCCGCCGCAAGCGACGCCGCAAGCGACGCTGCTAGTGCAGGTGCTACAAACGCTGCCGCCGCAAGCGACGCAACCGCTAACGATGCAAAGAAAGGGGGCGACGAATAATGGCTGAAGAGACAAGCACAACTGCAACTGAAGGCACTGCTGCAGCAGGCACCGCAACCGATGCAACTGCTGTAAAACCAGATGGCGAGGGCGCCACAGCTGTTCAGGGCACTAATTCTGATGGCACTGCTGCCGCACAAGCAGCCAAGCCAATATCGGCAGAAATAGGTGGAGCCAATCTGTTAAAGCACACTGCTCCTAAACCAACAGGTCAATCTATCATCGACCCTGTTAATCGCATAGAGGGTCATTTACGTATAGACATGGAAGTCGAGAATGGCAAAGTAAGTGATGTTTGGGTTTCAGGTGGTCTTTTCCGTGGTATGGAACTCGTCTTGCAAGGACGTCAACCTGCCGATGCCGCCTACATCGCACAACGCATTTGCGGTGTTTGCCCAGTAAGTCATGCGCATTCGGCATGTTTTGCTGCCGAGAAAAGCTATGGCATAGAGATCCCCAACTCTGCTCGCATCATCCGTAACCTTGTAGAGGGCGCGCAATTTCTGCATTCGCATATTCTTTGGTTTTATAACCTTGCCGCACTTGACTACGTTAACCCACTTGATGCACTTAACGCTAACTTAGCAGATACTGTAGAGATTGCTGCGGCGCTTGCTGCAGACCAGGACGTAGAAGCATATGGTAGCTATACATTCTTTAAGGGACTACAGAAACGCCTAGAGGGTTTTGCTGCCAATGGACAGCTTTCTATTTTCTCTGGCAATTGGTTTGACACAGAAGATGGCGGCGCAGATGATAGCAAGAACGCCTATCAGTTGCCACCTGAAGTAAATCTTATTGCAACAGCGCACTATCTTGAGGCCTTAGAGATGCAAGCTTGTGCTTCCGAAATCTCCGGAATTATTGGTGGCAAGATGCCACACATCATGAGCTCTATTCCTGGTGGTACAACATTTGTTCCTACATCCGAAAAGCTAGATGATATCTTGTATCGCGCCATTCGTATTCGCGATTGGATAGCCAATACAATGATTCCCGACACTCAGGTAATCGCGCCATATTATCTAGATGTCGCCGCATATGGTGCTGGCGTAAAGAACTACTGCGCGTGGGGTGTCTTTGATGCTCCTAGCCGCAACCCCGAGGATCGCTATTTGCCCTCAGGCATTTGGGCGTTTGGTGATAGCAGCGTGTCGTCTGTAGACGAGAAGCTGATAACCGAGGAGACCTCGCGTTCGTTTTATTCTGATTCTGGTGCTCCCATTAATCCCCGCCAGGGCATTACCGAGCCGCACTACCCAGCAGAAGGACCTAGCCGCGACGGACGCTATACTTGGGACAAAGCCCCGCGTTACGATGGCAAACCTATAGAGGCTGGTGGTCTTTCGCGCCTGCTAGTTGCCTATAATCGTGGCAATACATTTGTAAAGACAAACATAGACAAGCTGCTTAGCTATCTTTCTACCAAAGCAGGTACAAATTTAGGTGTAGATGTTTTGGCTTCTACCCTAGGTCGCACGGCTGCCCGCAATGTAGAGACCCTTTATGTCGCAACATTAATGGTAGAGTGGGTAGAGGAGCTTATAGAAGCCATTAAGGGCGGCGATACCGCAACATTTGTAGAGCCCAAGCAATTTGATGGCGAGGGCGCAGGCATGTGGGAAGCACCACGTGGAGCGCTTTATCATTATGAAAAGATTTCTGGCAATAAGATAGATAAGTACCAAATCATTATTCCTTCTAGCTGGAATATCTCGCCACGTGATGCTAAGGGCGTACGTGGTCCTATGGAAGAGGCGCTAGTAGGTGTGCCTGTGGGAGATTTAGAGAAACCCATACATGCCTTGCGCACAGTTCATAGTTTTGATCCTTGCGTTGCTTGCGCAGTGCATATCTCTGAGCCAGCAACCGGTAAGAAATTCTCAACCGTCACGAGCCCCTGGGGGGTGAAGTAACCATGGCACATCTTGCACATTATCGTGAGGCGCATCCATTGGTCTTTGTTATTACTCACTGGATAAACCTTATAGCTATGCTAGTACTTATCTTTACTGGCTTTTATATTCACTTCCCGTTCTTTGCGGGTTTCATGGGCATTGCTCGCGGCGCTCATGTCTTTTGCGGTATTGTCTTGCTATTTAATTGCATCTTCCGCTGCATAGCGGCTTTTATTGTGAAGTCTGCACCTGCTGGTGGTACTCGCAAACTTCAGCCAGACTACAAGAGCTTTTTCCCACAAAAAGACAATCGCCACCAATTAGGCGCCTGGATTAAGTATTACCTTTTCTTTAAAAAGGATCACCCTCTAGGCGGCAAGTATGGCGTGCCACAAAAGATTTCTTATTTGGCAATCCCATTTCTGATTCTAATTATCGCCTTTACCGGTTTTTGCCTTTGGGGTCCAACGATGTTTAATGGCCCATTTGCTGCCTTTAATGATTTGGTTGGCGGCTTAATGATTACTCGCATTATTCACTATTATCTAATGTGGGTTTTCATCCTGTTCATGTTCATTCACATCTATTTGGCTAATGTAGAGGGACTTGCTCCCACAAAGATGATGTTTGCCTGGAAGGAACATGGCGGACTGGTTTATGACCCAGAGGTTCACAACATAGTTGGCAACGATGATTTGGGAGAAAAGCACTAGTTTTTGCTTTTGCTAGTCTGCTTGAGTGCTAGCATGCTTTTGCTAGTTTGCTTGAGTGCTAGTCTGTCTGAGCGCTAGCAAGCATGAGTGCTAGTATGCTTTTGCTAGTCTGCTTGTGTGTTAGTCTGTCTGAGCGCTAGCAAGCATGAGTGCTAGTATGCTATTAAGCTAGCGTGCTAGCGAATGTTAGCACTGCTCGTTGCCGGCAATAATGTTTAGTTGTTAAGTTGTTAAGAAACGACCCGCGAGTGAAATACCTGCGGGTCGTTTGCTGTTTTGGGAGTTTTCGCGAGTTGTTATTACTGCTGCACAGGCAAGCGAAACCCTGCACCTTTCCTGTGCGTCGTTTGCTATTTTGGCTGCATTTGCTATTATTATAAAGAAGAAAGATCTAAGTGGGCGGTTATAGGTAGCATGGCAGAATTTATTATGGTGTACGGGCGATGCGCTGTAACCAGACTGATGGCAGCATGTGGGCGAAAATGAGCAAAATAACAATAGAATCAAACAACGATATCTCTACAGCAGACCACACTGTAAATGAGCAAACACCTGCGAAGGCTTGGCTGATTTTAGCAGTTGTATATTTCGCGTCTATTATGGCACCACTGTCGCAATTTAAAATCCCTCCACTGGCAACCTGGCTATTTGCAGCCTACGGTAGCTATGGATTAGATAATGTCAGCTTTGGCCTATTAATGTCTAGCATGGCGATAGTTGGCTGTCTGTTGGCATTCCCAGCTGCTTTTATTACGAGACGCATTGGTCTAAAAGCTACCGTCTTGCTATCATTGGCGTGTTTGGCCATAGGAAATGCATTGGGAGCGGCGATTACTGAGCTTGGTGCCCTGATGATTGGGCGACTTATAGAGGGCATAGGTATAGGTTTAATAGGCGTAGCTGCGCCTGCCTGCGTGTCTGTGTGGTTTCCAGAAAAGTCGCGGGGAAAAGCTTTGGGCATTTGGGCGACATGGGTGCCTGTGGGTATCATCGTTATGTTTAATTTAGCGCCTGCATTTGCGGGTGTAGCCGGCGACCCAGCGACACTAACTGCCGACCACGTTCAACTTGCAACATATGCGTCTAATGCTACTATCTTAAGTGAATTAAGCCAGGAAGATATCACTTTAAGCAGAGAGGTTGGCATAGATGGTTATTGCGCCATTTATTGGGGATGTGCGTTTTTCTCGACATTAGCTTTTTTACTTTTTGCATTGGTTTTTAAGATGCCCCATTCTTCTGGCACGGGCGCAGAAAAAGTAAAAAACACCACCGCGCTTAGCGCAAAAGACGAGGATCTGAACTCTAGGCGCGACGCACTAGATGCAAGTGGCGAAGCTACAAACACAAAAGTTGTAGAATTTTACACAAAAGATAGGGTTCAGGACGCAAAACAACTTGACGAACAAAAACATGCTTCGAATATTATGGAATTTAAGGGCAGCCTATTAACTAGCTTTTGTCTTTTAAGGAATCGCAATATTTGGCTTTTGGGCATTGTCTTTTTTGTTTTTTGCTGGTGCACATTGGGGGTTGTTAATACTTTTCATGGTAATTTTGTTATGGGACCGCCGTTAAATTTGACGCAGCAAGAGGCGTCATCGCTTACTAGCATCATCATGTTTATAGCAATTTTCTCTTCTGCTGCTGCCGGTGTTGCTTTTGATAAGGTTTCTGCACCAAAGAAGAAGTACCTAATTGTTGTCACATTAAGTGTCTTGCTTGTAAGCAACCTTTTTGGCTTTAATGCTACTCCTGCTCTGGCATTTCCGTTTTTGATAGTGATGGTTGTTTGCCAGGGTATTTCTGGAGGTGCAACCGGAGGGGTTTGTCGTCCGTTTGCGCCCTTGCTAATGGGTGGTACACCTATGGGTGCTATTATTGCCATGGCGCTCTTACAGTTTATGCAAAATTTTGGCAATGCTTTGGCGTCACCGCTTTTTGGCGCGTTATTGGGTATTACGGGCGGCGATTATTATTTTTGCTCGATAGTTTTTCAGGCGCCTGCTCTGCTTATTGGCATTGTTGCAGCACTACTAATTAATGTGCGTCAAGAAGTGCTTGCTAAGTCTGGGTCTGTCTGAAGTGCAGGCAGGACAAGTCGTGTATGTTGCTGTGTGGTGGGATGTAATTGCTAAGGCCGCCAGTTGAGCAGCATGAAGTGTGTGCTAAGGCCGCCAGTTGAGCAGCGCGAAGTGTGTGCTAAGGCCGCCAGTTGAGTAGCGCGAAGTGTGTGCTAAGGCCGCCAGTTAAACAGTGCAAAGCGATTGTTAAGGCAATTGCGTGAACAGTGCAAAGCGAATGCTAAGGCCGTTGGCCGATTTGCTACCTGGTTTAATGTGGTGGTGGCGATGGCAAAGTCGTACAATAGCATCATGAATAATCAATTTTTAAGTAATAATTCTAGAGTCTCTAGCATTGGTGAGGTGCAACAGGGTGCATCTGACGCGAGCGAAACGAGCATTGGCATCTTTTGCATTGGCAATATGTTAATGCTAGATGAAGGCCTTGGACCAAGAGTGGCTGCCGAACTAAACGCTTCTTTCGCGTTTCCCTCTAATGTGCAGGTATTAGATGCTGGCACAATGGGCATGTCGCTCCTAAGCGAATTTAAACGTTTTACAGATATACTAGTTATAGATGCTGTTGATAAAACCGGTGAGCCTCCGGGCACTGTAGTTACATTTCTGCCTGAAGAAATTGCTCCATATCAGGCATTTCATGGCGCTCATGACACGCGTTTCATAGATGTTTTGCAAGCAAGTGCCCTAATGGGACATGAGGTAAAGGGCTTTTGTGTGGGCGTACAGATTGCCAATATGTCTCCCGAACAATTTAGCATAGGATTGACACCAGCAGTTGAAGATTCGCTGCCTTTGCTCTTGCATACGGTGTTGGCTTACTTAAAGAACAAAGGCATTACTGTCGTGAATAAAGATACAGGCTGTGCGTGGAGCGGCGAGTGTGTGTTGGCAACGCTGAGGCAGAGTTTTCTGCAGAATGCCTTAACGGGAACCGGCATGTGTAACAACTCTGCAGGGCCTCTTTTAGAACAGGATATGCGAACCTTAATAGCTGCCAAGAAGATAGCAGACCCTGCCCACGATGATGTTTTTTCACACGAGCTTTTAAATAAGCTAAAACCTGAATGTCAGATAGCAGACTCTGCCCACGATGATGTTTCTTTACAGGCAGGTGCTGCTCTGTTGCAACAAGAAGTTGCTGTTGATTGCTGCGAGCTGCCTTTAGTGTCGCTTCCGGCGCTCATAATGCCTGCTGTCTGGGGGCCGGCGCATGGGCTATGGGCGGCAATTGGCTTTTATCCACTTTGGATGCTCGCCGACAACTGTTTTGTAGCAGCGATAGAGTATGGCGGTTTGGCGATTGTCTTGGCAATATTAGTCTTTGCCGGCATGGTGGCAGTGACAATCTTTTTTGCGCGTACATCTGTAAAACCAGCATACAGATATGCTAAGGCGCGTGCAGAGCGTAAAGGTGAAGAGCTAACAATTGAGAAGTATCGTAGTCGCGAACATAAGTGGGCTTTCATTAGCATTGCCGTAGCTGTTGTCTTTATCATCTTGGCAACTTGGTATAATCTTGCTGTACGTATACCTGGGCTTTATGCCGGAGGCTAATCTGTGGCTTATAGAACCAGATGGCAAGATAGCATGCTAGCATAATAGCAAGATAGTAAGAGAATAAGATAACAATCACTTAAGATAACGTCAATCATGATTAAAATCACAGATAAAAAAGATATGTTTAGAAGAACAACGTCTGAAACGCAGCATGAGGCGAAGTGCGAAAACTTAAAAGTGTCTTTGCGCGATCTTGACAGCAAAGCTTCTACCGCTAACAAGGCTCTTGCCAACTGTATGCTTTGTCCAAGATGTTGTGGCGTAAATCGCTTGAAAGGGCAGCTAGGGCATTGTGGCTCAGATGCCAGATTGCGGGTGGCTCGTGCAGCGCTTCATCATTGGGAGGAGCCTCCCATTAGTGGCTGGCGTGGGAGCGGTACTATCTTTTTTGTAGGGTGTCCGCTACATTGTGTCTATTGCCAAAACATTCAGATATCTGCGAGTGACTTTGGCTCACAGAAGTCAACAGCCGTCGTTAGTGAAACTAATTTGCATATGGTGGCGCACTGCGATGACTTAGACTCACAGGTAGCGTTAACAGCTTGCGGCTCACCAAGCTCAAAGGCGACAACGGCAACCAGCAGCTCACCAAACTTGCAGGGGACTATGCTAACTCATGAAAGCCACGACGCTCACGTCATAAGCGAGCAACAGCTTGCAAATATTTTCTTGAACTTAGAAAAACAGGGAGCGCATAATATTAATCTGGTTACACCAACACATTATTTGTATAGCATAATAGCTGCAATTAAGCTTGCTCGTTTAGAAGGATTTAATCTGCCAATTGTTTATAACACCAGTGGTTATGAACGACCTGAGTCCATTGCGCTTTTAACCAATTTTGTAGATGTTTTTTTAACAGACTTTAAGTATGCCTCTGCAGCATTAGCTAAGCGCTACTCATGCGCGAGTGATTATCCAGAGGTTGCGTTTGCTGCCCTGCAAGCAATGTATGCTCAGACAGGTGCTTGTACATTTAATTCGGATGGTATTATGACCAAGGGCATTATTGTACGGCATCTAATGTTGCCTGGACAACTTCAAGACTCTAAGGCGGTGATAAAAAAAGTATTTCAGGAATTTGATAATAATGTTTGCCTAAGCTTAATGAACCAATATACACCAATGCCTCAATTTTTACAGAAGAATCGCTTCCCTGAACTATGTCGCACAGTTAGCGAATACGAGTACGACGAATTAATAGAGTATGCCTTAGACTTGGGCGTATCCAATAGTTTTATGCAAGAAGAGGGAACTGTAGATGCAAGCTTCGTGCCAGCGTTTGATGGTACAGGTGTTTACTAGATGGCTACACCCCTAAACTCGCCGGCTTACACTGTGAACAATGTTTGCTGGCGCAGGTGTTTAGTAGTATGGCCACACTGGAATTTTTAAGGAGTTTTAGAGGTAAGAATGCTCATTATAAACAGGTTTGCACCCCCTTTAGTTAACTATTTGGCAAATTTTAGTATAATATCAGCATAAAATCACCCGAAAATCACACAATTTAGCGATTGTTGTATTGACCATCGCCTGCTAACTGGTACTATTAAGAGTGTATGCTTTTTGGGCGTATTTTTGCATTTGTATAATTAATTGCAAACGCCCGGTCTAGCACGAGATTTAACGAGACCTGTAAAGTCAGGAAGTAGACAGCAGTAAGGCGAGAAACATAGTATAAACGTTACAGTCGCTGGAGGAACCATGTCGGATTATAGTACGAACTACGCAAGCACGATGAGTTATACCAAAAGTGAATACAACCCAGCCGACCATTTGGCAATCATTAAGGTTGTTGGCGTTGGTGGCGGTGGGACCAACGCTGTTAACCGCATGGTCGAGGCAGGCATTAAGGGTGTAGAATTCATTGCCATTAATACAGACCAGCAAGCTTTGCTGATGTCTGATGCCGATCGCACCGTACATATTGGCGACAATCTTACGCGAGGTCTTGGAGCTGGCGCTAACCCAGAGATTGGCGCTCAGGCCGCAGAAGAAAGTCGCGACAAAATACTTGAGGCTCTAAAAGATGCCGACATGGTTTTTATTACCGCTGGCGAGGGTGGTGGCACTGGTACCGGCGCTGCCCCCATTGTGGCCGAGATTGCCCATGACGAGGTACGCGCACTTACTGTTGGTGTCGTTACCAAGCCTTTTGGCTTCGAGGGGCGCAAACGCCGCGAGCAAGCCGAAGACGGCATTATGTTGTTGGCACAAAAAGTTGACACCTTAATAGTAATTCCTAATGATCGGCTTTTGCAAATTGTTGAGAAGAAAACAACTATGCTAGACGCGTTTCGCAAGGCAGACGACATCTTGCGTCAGGGCACGCAAGGCATTACCGATCTGATAACCATCCCTGGTCTTATTAACTTAGACTTTAATGATGTGCGCACGGTGATGAAAGACGCCGGCACGGCTATGATGGGCATTGGCTTGGCATCAGGCGAAAACCGAGCCGTAGAGGCAGCGACGCAGGCGATATCCTCGACATTATTAGAATCTTCAATCGTGGGTGCGAATCGGATACTCGTATCTGTAACCGGAGCATCAGACATGGGCCTTATAGAGGTCAGCGAGGCTGCCGACACCGTAACCGAAGCTGCCGACCCCGACGCAATTATCATTTTTGGTTCGGTTATAGATGACACCTTAGACGACTCTGTGCGCGTTACAGTTATTGCTACAGGATTTGACGACACAGACACGCAAAGCTCGATGGACTTTGGTAATGGCTTTGGTCAAACTGCTTATGTTGAGGAGCCGCCCTTGCAAACTGGTTTTGGGCGTGAGCGTGAGCGCGATCGCGACCGTGGTCGACTTTCGGGCACAGAGCGCAATCGCGTTAGACAGCCGCAGGTGAGCTCCGGTTTTGATGATGACTATATACCTGATTTCTTAAAGCGCAGCTTCTAGGGATGAAACAAATAAAGCATATGACTTGTAGGATGGGCAAAAACATTACAAAATGTCATTTAGAACTCGTTTTAGAATTTCATGATGCCGCTTGCGAGGATTCTGCTTGCGAGGATTCTGCTTGCGAGATTGTGGGTCGTGCCCACAGCAATCAGCTTAACCGTTCCTACGCAGACTACTGTTCGCTTTCGCTCATTGTTGCAAGTTGATGATTAGCGCTAGGATAACAAGGAAGCTAGGCTGGTTTGCTAAGCAGCGATAACATTTCGCAAAACATTAAAATTGTTAGGCAAGAGATAGATGCTGCCTGCAAGCGCTCTGGCCGTACTATTAATGAAGTTAGACTTGTGGCAGTGAGCAAAACGGTTGGGCTTAGCGAAGTAGAAGCTGCTGTGCGGGCTTCTCAAAAAGATTTTGGAGAAAATCGCACAACAGAGTTACAAGCAAAGGCAAGTGCATTTCCCTTACAAAGCTGGCACTTCATTGGCCGCTTGCAGTCTAACAAGCTTAAAGATATTGTTGGTGTCGCTTCCCTAATACATTCGGTTGCCAAGGAGCGCACTTTAAAAGTGCTCGCAGATTTGGCAGGCAAGCGCGGCGTTTGTCAAGACATTCTTATAGAGGTTAATGTTTCTGGCGAACAGAGCAAAGATGGAGTTTCTGCAAAAGAGCTGCTGGACATCCTTATGCTAGCAAGCGAGCTTGATAACATAATAGTACGTGGCTTAATGACTATGGCTCCGCTAGAGCTTGGTGCCTACAAAAACTATGACGATAGCGCGCGCGCAACATTTTCTGCACTGCGCGAGTTGCGTGACAGCATGCTGCCTGAATTTGCCGGAAGCTCGAGTGTTTGCTTGCACGAATTGTCTATGGGCATGAGTGACGATTACGCTATTGCAGTTGAGGAAGGTGCAACTATCGTTCGCGTTGGCAGGGCAATTTGGAGGTAGCAGCTAAAGAAAAATATCAACTAATGCAACAAATCAATGCAACTAGATAATGCAACTAGATAATGCAGCTAGATAATGCGGTAAAATAAAGAGCAAAGTATAGCAGCAAAATAAAGTAGCAAAATAAGGCACCAAGCAAAATAGGGCAGCCAAACAAGGCACCAAGCAAAATAGGGCAGCTAAACAAGGCGCCTAGCAAACAACAAACGCAAAACAAACGCAGCAAAGGAATTGGGAGAAGAATCATGGGCTTCTTAGATGACATGAAAAATCGCATCAGCGGACTTGGTAAAGGCGCCAAAGACGAGTATGACAATGCCGAATATAATGGTTATGAAGAGTATGACGAGGACGAATTAAACGGGCGCCAGTCTTTAGATGGGCGATACGATTCTAGTAGTGACTATAATGACGATTACGATTTGGGCTACGAGGACGATTTTGAAGACAGTCGTGCGCCATTACCAAGCAATGCAAGCCTTGGCGCAGCGCGGCAAAGTTACCAGATAGACGACCATGTTCCACTGGTTACACTTAGTGATGTGCGTTCTGCAGGTGTCGCCGAGTTGCAAAGTGCTGCTAGGGCAATGCAGCGCAATGGCACCGGAAGCATACGTACAGTACGCGAACCCTATGCGACAAGTGAGACCGGCAGTATGCGCACTGTGCGCGAACCCTATGCGACAAGCGAAACTCAACTTCGCGGCGATACGCCAGAGTATTATGCGAGTCGCTCTGGGCAAGTTAAGGCAAGATCTACAACAGGAAATCTGGCAAAACATCCATTTAGACAACTTGTGGTAGTACGCCCCAATTCTTATGGCGAGGCAGAAAAAATTAGCTTGGCACTTAAAGAAAATCATGCTGTTGCCGTAGACTTGCGTAGTACCAGACCAGAGTTGGGCAAGCGTATTCTAGACTTTACTTTTGGCGCAGCCAGTGCTTTGGGTGCTCAAGTAGATACCCCCGCAAATCGTGTTTATGCCATAACTATAGGACATGCCCTAACCGATGAAGAGCATGAGTTGTTAGTAGCTCGCGGCATAATATAAGGCGCCTGCAAAGTTGTTGTTAGTATTTTGCGGCATAATATAAAGCGCTTGCAAGGTGAAAGACAAATGAGGAAATGAGGCAATCTTAAATGGTTGAGAAGGACGCGCTTATTGGCAAATTAGGTTTCGTTGTACTTGTTGGTGGTGGCAGGATGGGCGAAGCTTTGCTCGCCGGGATGATTGGTAAACTTGGCATGCCTGCTAGTATGATAGCAATTGTTGAGCCAAAGCAAGCGCGGCTGCAAGAGTTTCAGAGTAAGTATGGCTGCACAGGCTTTACAAGCATAGACGCACTTGCAGACAGCTATGTTGCTGAGCCTAAGGGTGCATCTGCCGCCGCTGAGTTAAAGAGTGCACCTGCCGCTGCTGAGTCTAAGAGCGCATCTGCCGCTAATCCCACAACTGTTATACTTGCGGTTAAGCCACAGGTAATAAAGGATGTTATGCGCAACTTAGCTCAAGTTATTAATAGCACGCAAGAAACCGCAGCGGGTAACGATCAGGTAGAGCAGCAAAGCCATCACAGTTTATGCGGTGACACTAATAGCAAAGTAGATGGCTTAAGTCTAGCCAATGTTGTACGCCCGCGGCGCGTGATTTCTATTGCGGCAGGTGTTACACGTGCGACGCTTAAGGAGTTTTTTCCTAACGATTATGTCATTCGCGTTATGCCTAACGTCGCACTTCTTGCCGGCGAGGGTGCAAGCGCTATCTGTGGCGGCTTAAGCGAGGCAGAGCGCAGCGAGGTTCATTTAGTTAGGGATTTTTTTGCCTGTATGGGAGAGGCAGTAGTGGTTCCTGAGGCACTCATTAACGCGGCAACTGCAATCAGCGGTTCCGGTCCGGCATATTTTGCGAGGCTGGCAATGGCGATGGCCGAGGCAGGTGAGGCGCTTGGCTTGCCGCCCGAAACTGCTGCGACTTTGGCAAGACAGACGCTTGTGGGAACGGCTGCGTATTTGCAGCAAACAGGAGCTAGTCCTAAGGAGCTTGCTATTGCGGTTGCTAGCCCGGGTGGTACGACTGAGGCAGCCTTAGAGTCTTTTACGGCAGATAATTTTGAGCAGGTGGTTTATAAGGCTGCTGACGCTGCTGTGAGCCGCGCAGAAAAGTTAGCCTAAGAGATTAAAAGTGCTTAACTAGAAAAGCTTAACTAGAAAAGCTGAACTAGAAAAGCTGAACTAGAAAAAATGCAGAGCCATAAACAGAATTGAGTCACAGAATAAATGCAGAATTGCAGAAAAAACAGAGCCAAAAGAAAGAACTAAGCCAAAAAGATCTGAATCATAAAAAGGAGCTAGTATGCTAGTATCATTAATTCAAAGCGTTGTTTATATATATACGATACTTATTATAGTTTGGACACTTTTTTCGTGGATTAACCACTCTACAGGTGTGGCAAATGATATCTATCAGGTGTTAGATTTACTTGTTAAGCCATACGTGAGTATTTTTAGGCGCGTTATTCCGCCGATGGGTGGCTTTGACATATCGCCTGTTATTGCCCTGATTGTCTTGCAGGTTGCCTCAGGTTTCTTGATTCGAATTTTGGCAGGAATTTTAATATGATAAAGCTGTATATAGCTTGGCGTGGCTAAGTTTGCTGCGAGTTGTCATAGTGCATGGCAGTATGATATGGTAGCATGGCATAGACCAACTAGTGGTCAACTTGGGAACAACTCGTGAAATAGGCCATTTTAACGCAGGCTCGCAAGATCTAGACCAGTGATATTGGTCTGTATTTTAGCGTGAATATATCGTAATTTTCTTACAAATTCACGCCAAACTTGACTTTTAACGTGAATCATGTACAATAATCGTATGATTGATAATGAGACAAAAGAACAGATAAGCACCTTGCGCAAAGAATACGAAAGGTTGCGTACGCAAAAACAAGCATTGCTTAGATTGCTAGATGAAACCGAACTGCCCGAGCAGGTGTATAACTCAAATGCAATAGAGAACTCTACACTTAGCCTAAAAGAAACAGAACGTATTTTGCTAGAGTTAGAAACATCTCGCAATGTGAATGTCAGAGAGCTATTTGAAGCAAAAAATCTGGGAAGAGTAATAGAGTATCTGCGCGACAAACCTAATCTCACTCTAGATTGCGGCACAATCAAGCTATTGCACAAGATGTTGCTAGCTGGCATTAATGACAATTACGCGGGCAGACTAAGAGCAGAAGGTGAATACGTTAGAGTTGGCAGGCACATAGCGCCACCACCGCAGTTTGTGCCAGAACTGCTTAACGAAATTATAATTGACTACAATAGCAAATTAGAGATTTATTTTTTGGAGAGAATTGCCCGCTTTCACTTGGAATTTGAGAGGATACATCCGTTTTGCGATGGTAATGGACGCATTGGGCGAGTTTTAATAAATCTACAGCTCGCTGCGCTTGGGTACCCAAGTGTGATTATAAGGTCTAAGGGAAAGCAAAAAGATTACTATCCTTTGTTTCAGGCATACTCTGATAATGGGCATACGGCAGGAATGACCTTGTTGCTGTCTAGAGCTTTGCGCGAATCGCTGCATAGAAGGCTGGCTTATATGCGCGACCAAAATATAATTAAGCTTACAGACTATGCGCGCTCTAAAGGCGACTTGAAGAACGATTCTAAAAACAAAGCAATGAAAAACAAAACAAGCAACACATCAAGCAATACAGCAGGCAACACAGCAAGCAGCGCCATAAATAGTTCTAAGAATAGCAATATTAGCGCGATTTTAAATGCCGCAAAGCGACAAACTATACCAGCGTTTCGCGAGCGCGGGGTGTGGATGATTGGCAGCGAATAAATTGTAAGCAGCGAATAAGTAGTAGTGCGCAAACGAGCAGGGGATACGTGCTAAGTGTTTTGCCGACCTGAAATTAACGTGAAATTAATGCGAACTTAATGCGTGGGCAAAGAGGTTAAATTGCCGCAAGCCCTTATCCACACCCCAGCAGGACAGCAATCGCGGGCTTCCATCAACTTATCCAGGTTAAACAGTGCAGATGGCATAAAAGCCGTCTGGCGGGACGCTGTGGACAGCGTCCCCTACGTCAATTTACATAAGCCCCGAACTATTTTCTGCTTGCATTCTCCTCGTAGGGGACGCTGTCCACAGCGACCCGTTTACATAAGGCCGAATTCCCCTTGCATCCCTCTCGTAGGGGACGCTGTCCACAGCGTCCCGTTTGCATCACCAACGAAAAGTTCGCCCGACATAAGACGAGGTAAAAGCTCATCCATACAAAGCGGCCAGGCATAATCGCGCTCTACATCAGGCCCGTAGGCATTACCGTGGTCAAGCGTCTCACGAAACACCTCGAAAACTGTGTTCTCGTAGCTTGCCTCCGTGAAGTTCGTATTTGTGAAATGGTATTGGTATGGCATGAGCGTATACCTCATCTTTCATGCATTAATTTGCCGTTTTAAATCGTTATAATCTTATTTGCTTTTCAATAGCCCTTTTATTTGCTGGCGATTTCAGTAAGCTATACGTTTTGGTCAGAGCCCTATGCATACAGTTCTGCCTTAAGGGCTGCCTCTCCGTCGTTCTCTCGGTTTTCTTTTCGTCATAAATTATCATATTGCCGCAAGCCCTTATCCACATACTTATAAAGGATGTGATATCATAGTAGGTTGCTGGCAACACCTCTGTATCGCGCCAGTAAACCGACTTGTATAATAAACACATAAAGAAGGAGTTTGTTTTGGCAGTAAAGATTCGTCTGGCGCGTCATGGTGCCACAAAAAGACCATATTATCGCGTAATTGTCGCCGACGCTCGCGCTCGCCGCGACGGGCGCTTTATTGAGGAAGTTGGTCGTTACAATCCTTGTGTAGATCCAGCACTTATCAAGCTTGATTTAGACAAGATAGACACTTGGGTATCAAATGGCGCTCAACCCACAGACACTGTGGCTCGCCTGATAAAGACCGCGAAAGAGCAGGCATAAATTATGGCCGCGCAAGAACATGAAGAGTTTGATGCAGGCTCTGGCGCAGCAGCAATCTCTGAAGCGACCGACACAATAAATGTTGCTAGTGCAACAGATTTATCTGGCGCGGCAGACTCAGCTGGCATAGCCGGTGCAATAGATGCACCCGCTGGTGCTAGCTCAGTAGATGCCAAAATAGATAAAGTGGTGTTGGAAGTGGTCTGTGCCGTGGTGGATACGCCAGAAGCCGTGCAGGTGTCTTCTGTAGAGGAAGGTCAGTCGCTGGTTGTAGAAATCAGGGTTGCCGAAGGCGAGGCAGGCAAGATTATTGGCCGTCAGGGGCGCATCATTAAATCATTGCGTACGCTGGCTCGCGCCGCATCGTCTTACATGGACGGCGGGCACGTTGAGGTTGAAATCATCGACTAGAATGAACTCATCAACTAGAATGAACTCATCAACTAGAAAAGTGCTCATTAAAGCAAATGTCAAACAGATTTCACTTAAGTAACTTAGGCTAAGCAGGCGCCGTTTATCACACGATTGCATTAAATAGCATAAATGTCTAGTACTAATACAAAAAGCGCCTACACAAAAGTTGCCTGTTTGGCAAAACCCAAAGGTATCAAGGGGGAGATTGTTGCCATTGCTTCCGGCAACGGTCTCCCTTTGTGCATTTACGAGGGCATGAAGGTCTGGATTGTGCCACCTGTACTTCGTGGCGTGCGCGAGACGGAAATTACCAGTATAGGCGAAAATTATGTTGAGAAGACCGGCGAGCTTCAGAGGGCAGTTATCACCTTGCAAGGCGTAAATGATGTAACTTCTGCCTATGAACTTCAGGGACGCTATTTATTGGCAAGCTGCGATGATGTTATTATTAATGTAGAGAAAAACTTGTGCCATTCACGTAGTTCCGTTGGAAAGAGGGTAAGCGATGTGCGCTTTGGCGACGTTGGCGTTATTGTGCAAGAGCGTGACAATATTGCACAACTCTTGTGGGTTGTAGATGGCGAGTACGGTGAGGTGCTAATTCCTGCTGTAGAGGAACTGATTGTTAGCTCAACTGAAGATGAAGTAATAGTGAATTTGCCGGATGGACTTTTGGAGCTTAATCGATGAACGCTATGTTGATAGTCATGATACCAACTATGATGACAACTATGATGACAACTACAGTGACAATTATGATGACAGGCGTTGTGACAACTACGATGAGATCTATGATGACAGCGATGATAGCAGCCATGCCTTTTGGAGCCAAAGTTGCGTATTGATGTCGTCTCAGTCTTTCCGGAGGTTTTTGAACCATATATGGGGGCATCTATACTTGGGCGTGCCCGAACATCTGGACTTTTAGAATTTTATGCATATGACTTGCGCGAGTGGACTCATGACAAACATCGTACGACAGATGATGAACCTTACGGTGGCGGTCAAGGGCAGCTAATGAAAGTGGAGCCTGTTTTTGAAGCCTTGGATTATTTGCTAGCGATTAATCGCGAAGGGTGTAAGTTAGCTAATGCTAACACCTCAGACACCTCAGATACCTCAGACACCGCTAACACCTCAAACACATCAGACACCGCTAACACCTCAAGCACATCAGACAGCTCTAGCATCTATAACACCTCAGACATCTCTAGCGCTTTAAGCGAAAAGGAAAGCTCCAATAAAAAAGGCACTGAAGTTCTTTTCTTTGCGCCACATGGTAAACCTTTTAACCAACGCATTGCAGAAGAGCTAGCAAGCGAACAAGATATCATAATGGTATGCGGGCGCTACGAAGGTATGGATGAACGTGTTTATAGTCGTGCAACTCGTATTATTTCTGTTGGCGATTATGTTTTAACTGGCGGCGAGCTGGCTGCTATGGTGGTTGCCGATGCTATTGTGCGCCTTATACCCGGAGTTTTAGGTGACGAGATGTCTAATGTAGATGAGTCCTTCTCTACAGAAGGTTTATTAGAATACCCACAATACACTCGACCTGCCAATTACCGCGGCATGAACGTGCCAGAGGTACTACTCAGCGGTAATCATGCGGCCATAGCCAAATGGCGACGCGAAATGTCTATAATCAGAACTGCACAATTACGACCTGATTTGTTGGACGGCGCCAATTTGACGCAAGCCGAACGCGATTTAGCAAATAGGCAGGGTGCCAAGTTGCGCGAGAGTTCAATTCAGACGTCATGCTAACTAAAACCGAGCGCGACTTAGCAAGCAAGAAATGAAGACACAAGACACAAGCAACAAGACACAAGCAAGAAACGAAGACGCAAGACACAAGACACAAGCAAGAAACGAAGACACAAGACACAAGCAACAAGCTGTAACAAGCAGCAACAAGCTGCAACAAGCAGAAAAATGAACCAACAAGCACCGAGAGGGAACGACCTATGACCTACCAAGAGATTATTCTTAGACTGCAAGCATTTTGGGCAGAGCGGGGTTGTGTTGTTTTGCAGCCCTATGATAACGAAGTTGGCGCTGGTACCTTTCACCCGGCTACGACATTGCGCTCGTTAGGTCCTGGTGTTTGGAATACAGCTTATGTGCAGCCCTCGCGCCGGCCAACAGATGGTCGTTATGGCGAGAATCCCAACCGCTTGCAGCACTACTATCAATTTCAGGTGTTATTAAAGC
Source organism: Coriobacteriales bacterium (assembly GCA_031256715.1). Classification (GTDB taxonomy): domain Bacteria; phylum Actinomycetota; class Coriobacteriia; order Coriobacteriales; family UBA8131; genus JAIRQA01. The sequence continues at coordinate 18,701 of JAIRQA010000012.1, forward strand.
CATCGCCTGACAACATTCAGGAGTTGTATCTAGATTCTTTGCGCGAGATTGGCATCGAACCGCACGAGCATGACATACGTTTTGTAGAAGACGATTGGGAATCACCCACCTTAGGCGCTTGGGGGTTGGGCTGGGAAGTTTGGCTTAATGGCATGGAGGTCACTCAATTTACTTACTTTCAGCAGGTAGGAGGCTTAGAATGCCGTCCGGTTCCAGGCGAAATTACCTATGGCTTAGAGCGCTTGGCAATGTATATACAAGGTGTGAATAGCGTTTTTGATATCGTTTGGAGCGAAGATGCGGCGGGCAACAAGTTTACCTATGGCGATGTCTACCTAAATAACGAGCGCGAATTCTCGGAGTATAACTTCGAGATTGCCAATACCGAAATGCTTTTTAATAATTTTGAGAATTACGAACGCGAGTGCAACCGTATCCTTGAAAAAGGTCTGCCCCTACCTGCCTATGATTGTGTGCTTAAATGCTCGCATGCCTTTAATCTTTTGGATGCTCGAGGAGCCATTAGCGCCACCGAACGCATGGGCTATATATTGCGAGTGCGAGCTATAGCCAAGGCTTGTTGCGTGGCTTACAGCGAGAAACTGCAAGCAACTAGCGAAAACAATGCCGTTGATTCCTTAAGTGCAACTGATGCCTTAAGTGCAACTGATTCCTTAGGTGTAGCAGATGACCTAAGTGCAACTGATTCCTTAGGTGTAGCAGATGACCTAAACACTGCAGGTACCTTAGGTGTTGTTAAGGCTGCAGATACCGCAGATGCCTCAGATGTATCCCGTGAAGCTAACGCGGCAAATGCGGCTTTCGTCAAAGATGCTGGCGAAAGCAACGGGGTACTTCTCGACATAAATAAATTGCCAAAAGAACCAACCACTTTTGTTTTAGAGATTGGTACCGAAGAGATTCCCTCTGCGCCTTTGTATAAGGCGACCGAACAGCTTGCCGCACTTGCTAAGGAAGCTTTAACCGAAGCACGTATCGAGCATGGTGAGATAAGCACGTGGTCTACGCCGCGTCGCCTGATTTTAGAGGTTAAGCGGCTGGCGCTGCAAAGCACGCCTTTGGTGCAAAAATCTAAAGGCCCAACCGTTGCCATTGCTTTTGATGCTAATGGTGAACCTACAAAGGCAGCTATTGGTTTTGCTCGTGGCAAGGGTTTAGATGTTCGCGACCTTATTCGCGACAAGGAGGGCGACATAGAGTATGTTTATGCGCTTGTAGAGCAGCACTCTAAGCGAACCGAAAACATTTTGCCTGAGCTATTAAGCTCGCTTATAACTAAGATAGCATGGCATAAGTCTCAGCGTTGGGGCATAGGCGAAGCGACGTTTTCTAGACCTGTTAGATGGTTACTTGCCTTATGGGGAGAAGCGATCATTCCCGTGCAATTCGCGGGTCTTGTTGCCGGTCGCACGACATGGGGACACCGCTTGATGGCTAATCAGCCGTTGGATGTGCAAAATGCTAGTGAGCTAGCAAGCGCGCATACTAGGGCGTGGGTAATAGAGTCTGCAGAGATGCGCGCGGCACATATTAAGATGCAAATTAAGGCCTTAGAAGAAAAGCACGATCTAAAGGCATATGTTCCCATAGATATTCTTGCAGAGGTTATAAATCTGGTGGAGTTTCCCACCACGCTTATGGGCAGTTTTGATGCTGAGTTTCTTGCTGTTCCCAAAGAGATTATTATTGACGCAATGCTTAAGCACCAGCGCTATTTTCCGCTTTATAATGCCGATGGCTCCTTAAGCAATCATTTTTTGGTAGTCTCTAATGGCTCGCCTGCCTACAACACGCAAATCATTGCCGGTCATGAGCGTGTTGTGCGCCCGCGCTTGTCTGATGCCGCATTCTTTTACCACGAAGATCTTAAACGTCCATTAGAAGATTATGTTCAGGATTTACAAAAAGTAGTCTTTCACGAGAAGCTGGGAAGTCTTTACAAGAAGGTTCAGCGCATCACTTTTCTTAGCGAACAAGCTTGCGAACTTGCTGGTGTTACAGAAAGTCAGGCCAAAAACGCTCGTCGTGCGGCGTGGCTTTGTAAGGCAGACTTGCTAACGTCTGCCGTTGTCGAGTTCACTAAACTTCAAGGCGTCATGGGAAGCTATTATGCTAGCGCCGCAGGCGATGCTCCCGAGGTTGCTCAGGCAATTGCCGAACATTACCGTCCACGTTTTGCCGGAGACGAGCTACCGGCAACTGTAGAGGGACGCATTGTTGCACTTGCAGACAAGATTGATACTATCTGCGGCATTTTTGCTGCGGGTCAAGGCCCAACAGGGTCATCGGATCCATTTGCGCTCAGACGTGCGGCAATAGGTATTATAAATATATTGCTAGCAAACGATGATGCTAGCATAAATGTATCTTTAGATAAGTTAATCGCCATTGCAATTGACGCATTAAAGGGCGTAGAGTTTAATTGCGATAAAGTTATCACGCAAGTGCGTGAATTTTTTGCCACTCGTTTAGAGGTTATTGCCAAAGACCAAGGCTTTGCGGCAGACGCTGTTCAGGCAGTTATGGCTACAGGTGTATTAGAGCCAACCGACGTTGTTGCTCGTTTGGCTGTGCTTAGCGAGGCGCGCCAGCGTCAACCAGAACTTTTTGCTAATTTGGCTACTGCCTATGCTCGCGCCAATAACTTGCGCGATCCTGAACTTAAAGGTGAGCTTGATGAAAGCCTAATGGGCGCCCCCGAGCAGGCACTTTGGGCTGCAATTTGCAAGGTTTCTGAGGGAGTTGCAGCTGCCTTAGAAAAGGGGCAGTACAATCATGCCTTGGAGTATTTGGCATCGCTTAGAAACCCCATAGACACATTCTTTACTGAGGTCATGATTATGAGCGAGGATAATCGCTTGCGTACTAATAGGCTACTGCTGCTTAATAGATTTGTAAGTGTGTTTGCAAACGTAGCAGATTTTGCCAAGCTGGCAGGATAAAGCTGGTTAGTAAAAATATTTATGTGCTGTTGCATGGTGTTCTGTGAGCTGCCGCGAGGTGATCTGTGAGCTGCCGCGAGGTGATCTGTGAATTGCCGCATGGTGATCTGTGAGCTGCCACGAGGTGATCTGTGAATTGCCGCATGACTTGTATTAACGGAATGGAGCAAAAATTATGAGTGAAGTCCCTACCATTAATATTGTTTCTGATTCGCTAGGAGATAGCGCGTCTACAATTGCTGTTGCGGCAGCCAGTCAGTTTACCGATGGCAATTGTATCATCGAGCGTTTGCCAAACGCCACTAGCTTCGAGCAGATAGAGACCTTTATTAATCACCTATTGCAGCAAAGTAAGGGCGAAGAAATTGTCCTTTTTTATACCATAGTTACTCCGGATTTACGCAATAAACTAAAGGATTTTGTTAAAGGAAAAAACATTGCGGCCGTGGACTTAATTGGTCCTGCTATAGAGGCAATTGCCGAGGCAACCGGTATGCGCCCGCGAGGCAAAGCCGGACTTATTCATAGAACAGACTCAGGCTATTACAATAGGGTAGAAGCCATGGAGTTTGCCGTTGATCACGATGATGGCCGAAACCCAGAGGAGTTAGACAAGGCTGATATTGTGCTTATTGGTGCTTCGCGAACATCGAAAACTCCGCTTTCGATTTTCCTTGCGACACAAGGTTATCGCGTGGCAAATGTTCCATTAGCTTTGGGAGTGCAACCACCAAGCCAGTTGTTTGAGCTTGCTCCATTTCGGATTTTTGGGCTAACATCTAAGCAAGATTTGCTTGCAGAAATACGTACAAGGAGGCTAGGTGATGCTATTGATGTAGCAGGCGAGTATGCTAGCCCAGAGTATGTGCAAAATGATTTAGATGAGGCGCGCGCGCTAATGCGCCGCCTTGGATGTATTGTTGTGCGCACTGACAACCGTGCCATTGAAGAGACAGCTTCCGAGATTTTACGCTACTATCACGCCGCAATTCCAAAACACGATTAGTGCGCTCGTAGGGGCGAACTGTGTTCGTCCGCCTGTGGGGAGGAATTGCTGTCGCCCGTGTGAAACGGAATGTGTCTTTGGAGCGCTCGTAGGGGCGAACTGTGTTCGCCCGTGTGAAACGGAATGTGTCTTTGAACACTCGTAGGGGCGAACTGTGTTCGCCCGTGTGAAACGGAATGCGTTTGTGGATATGTCGAGAAGAACTTCGCAACACTAAGACAAACAGATCAAGCATGGCAAAGTGTCCTTCTCAACATTGTAAAAAAATAACAACTCTAGAAAACTGAAGTTTTCCTATTCTGAACCCTAGAAAAAGTGGCAATTCGCATATCCTGAACCCTAGGAAAAGTGGCAATCTTCATAGTTTGAACCCTAGAAAAAGTGGCAATTTCGCGTCTAGTTACCCTTAAAAAATTGGCAATCAGAAGATATTGCTGTATAATTGAGGCATGAAAAGAAACTTTTATCAGAATTTATGCAAATGGAAAAACGCAAGCAATCGCAAGCCGTTAATGGTAATTGGTGCGCGCCAGGTAGGCAAGACGTTTACCTTGCAGGAGTTTTGCGCGAATGAATATGGCAGTCATACAATGGTTAATTTGTTTGAGCGCGGCGACATAGTTGAATTGTACGAGACAGAGAAGATGGCACAAGGGCGCTTTGAGCAATTGCTTTTGTTGTTAAACATTAACCCAAACAACACTGATCACATTCTTTTTGTTGACGAAGTACAGGAATCTGAGGTGTTTATTTCTGATCTTAAATACATCAATGAAAAACATCCAAACTTTAATATTGTTACTGCCGGTAGTTTGCTTGGGGTTAAATTAAAGCGTTTTAATAGACATTTTCCGGTTGGGCAAGTTTCATTTTTACGTGTGTATCCAATGACTTTTGACGAGTTTCTGATAGCTCTAGACGCTTCGCGCTATGTAGACTTGATTGTTGATAGTTTTGTAAACGATAAGCCAATTGCTGGGGTGATTCACGAGCAACTTATTCGCTATTATCGGGAATATCTTTGCGTGGGAGGAATGCCTGAATCTGTATTACGATTTATAGAAAATGGCACGACTTTAGTTGGATTTGAACGCAATATTTTAGATGATATTGTGCTTGCCTATAAAAATGATATGAATAAATATGTTAGCACAGATGCCGAAGCTCTAAAAATAGCTTCTACGTATGATAGTTTGCCTGGTCAGATGAGTAATGTGGCAAGAAAGTTTATGTATAACAAAATTCAGAAATCTGCTCGCAAACGAACCTACGAGATTGCTATAGACTGGTTGATTGCCGCGCAGATGGTGGCACCATGCTTTTTGGTCTCGAAGCCAGATTCGCCCCTAAATAGATATCGCGATACTGACTCATTTAAGCTTTATATTAGCGACATTGGTCTGCTGGCAAACGCATCGCGCTATTCTCTAGCCAATATTGTTACCGGCAAACTTGGCGAAAAAGGAGGTATTCTTGCAGAAAGCTATGTTGCACAGGAGTTAGTGGCAGGGGGGATTCCTCTTTATTATTGGATGTCAAAAGGCACAGCCGAGATTGACTTTTTGTTGGAAACTGATGACGGTGTCATTCCTGTAGAGGTTAAGGCTGGCGATAATGTGCGTTCAAAAAGCTTGGTGACTTATTGCAATAAATATAATCCATGTTATGCAATTCGTGTGTCAAGTAAAAATTTTGGGTATCAGAACATGATTAAATCTGTTCCGCTATATGCCGCATTTTGTTTGCGTGATTATAAGGTTAAATAAAGATCATGTACGAGAGCCAACGATAATCTATGATCTATTTTTTTTTGTGTGGGAGAAATTAAGGGCGTACTCCATTATTGCTCTAGCGGTATCGCGGCTAACCTTGGTGGCATCACCATATTTTAGAAAAGCATTTATGTTGCCAGGGTTAAGTTCTAGGTCTGTATAAATACGGTATTTGCTAAGTTTTTTTTCGCGCATTGCTGCAAGCGTCTTTTCGCGCATTAAAAGACTAACATCTCTGTCAGTCTTAATCCTATTGGCGCGCGAGAGATAGCTCCTGTAAACCTTGTGGTAGCGAACGGGCAACTGTTTGTCGTTTTCCTCAAGAGCGCGCAAGATGTGACTTGCAGTTGGGAAGGATATACTTATTTGTGTGTATTCCTTTTCTAGGCGGGTAGCTTTTGCAGCTGCCAGGAGATTCTTTACTTTGCCATTCATGGCAACAAGCAAAAACAGCGGCTCTGTAATTCGAGGGCTATTTGTTGCTGCCAGATTGCATAGCTTAAACATGCTTTGAGTATCATCTCCAGCAAGCTCGCAGCAGTAGCGCTTAAGATAACCAGTAAAAGTTAGTCTGCGCATAAAGTGTGTCTTTCTTTGTACTGCTCGTAGGCGTAAACCATCTCGTCATAGCGTCGTCTGCTAAGTGCACTAGCTAGAGCCTCATCTGCATCGTACACCAATTTGTCTAATTTATCCCAGTCGATCGCATTAACCACTCCTTGGCTCTCTAGATCTTCAATGTCCGACTGGCGCATCGCATAGAGCTTCGATACCACCAGATCCTCTAACGATGGGGTAAAGAAGTCTACTATCTTTCCTGTTATAGGTAGCGAGATACACCTGTCTTTGTATCCGTAGGGAAAGGAGTCTATAAAGGCGGTTACTCGTGTGTTTATGTCGTATTTCTTAAGAAGCGAAGCCAGATTTGCTGGTGCGCTTAGTACGTCAATGTCGTGAGTGGCACGATTTGTGTAGCCATGCACAAGCAATGCGCTACCGCCAACGATAAGCACTGTGAAGCGAACATCGTGGTTACCAAAGAGAAGAAACGCTTCTTCGTCAAAGGCTAAAAGGTTTTTGTGTAACTCTGATGTATTCATAAGTAATCTTTCAATAATAGTATTATTAAAAATAGTATAACAGAATTTTTACTATCGTAGAGATGTAAAAATCTTTGCCTAGTAACTTCGCTAAGGTTTAGACCTGACATCGTTCATGACGAGGCATGCGTATCGAGAGCTCGGCATCTTGTAGGGGCGACCTGTGGTCGCCCGCGTGAAACGGAATGTGTCTGTGGAACGCTCGTAGGGGCGACCTTTGGTCGCCCGCATCCGTGGGGAGGAATTGCGGTCGCCCGCGCCCGTAGGGGCGAACTGTGTTCGCCCGTGTCCGTAGGGGCGAACTGTGGTCGCCCGCTTGAAACGGAATGTGTTTGTGGATATGTCGAGAAGAACTTCGCAACACTAAGACAAACAGATCGAGCATGGCAAAGTGTCCTTCTCAACATTGTAAAAAAATAACAACTCTAGGAAAATTTTTGTGTCGCAATGACGAGCTCGTATGTCATTTTAAGGCTCCGTTTTAAGGCTCCATTTTAAGGAGAGTCGCCTTGTGTTTTCGCCATTGACGGCGTTGGTTGGCATGCCAAAGCGTTTCGCCTATTGCCAGTGCTTTGTAAACTCCTTTGGCTTTAAAAAGCGCCAGTATCAACCTGCGAAACGAGTATACCTTGCGGCTGGCATTTATGATTTCTTGCTGAAGCTCGGCAGGCGACATGTTCTTTGGTTTGTGAACTACGCTGCCATTGTATAAATCCCAGTTTTGGTGCAACAGTCTGTCTTTATTTTGCTCATAGACAGGTGTACCAGGAACGAAAAACATCGACTGCAACAGGCAACCTTCAATTTTATTGTTAATAATAAACTGAGCTAGTCGCTCGCCAGCTCCTGGGGTGTCTTCGTCTGTGCCAAGTATAAATAGACCGCGTACGCCAATGCCATGCGCATGAATATTGGCAATTGCCTGCTCGATGCGCTCGCGTGTGCAATTCTTTTTGTGCCGCACAAAAGAGGTATCATCTATGAACTCTATTCCTAAGCTAACCTCAAAGAAGTTTGCTTGTTTCATGAGGTCAAGCATTTCGTTATCAAAGCCCAGATCCCAACGCGCTTGCACGGTTATTGGCCAGCTGATGTCGCTTTTAATGATGGCATGCAAGACAGACATTGCCCATTTTCTGCAAAGCGCAAAATTGTCGTCGGTAAGCCAAACCGCTTTGGTAAGTCGTGGAGGGAAGCTACGGTTGTGAAACGCGATGCTTTGGCGGATGTCTTCGACAACAACCTCGGGTGAGCGTGTGCGCACATTGCGTCCAAAGTGGGCGATGACGCAACAGTAGTCGCAGGTGCCCGTACAACCACGAGAGGCGTGAACTTGCGGCCAAAGTGTATCGTAGCTAGCAGCCATACGAGCATAATCGTATACTAGCATACGATCTGGAATTGTATCTATATTTAAAGGCTGTTCGCGTTTTTCAGTTAGCACTAGCTTGCTCATGTTTTGCAAATAGGCAAGTCCGGCAACATTAAATACGCTGCCATCGCCAGCAGCAAGTGCATCTAGGAGCTCAACGATGGCATCGTCGCCGTCGCCTAACATCACGAAATCTGCGTGCTGTGTTGCCTCGGCAAAGTTTAAAGATGCGTGCATTCCGCCCATCACAACCAGCGGACGTAAAAGATTCGACGCCTCGGAAACGCCCCTTAAAGCATCGGCAATCGCATAGCCGCGCATTGCATTAAAAGTGTTTATCGAAATAAAAACGACATCTGCATCTACAACATCTTCCCAAACAATCTCGCTAATGGCCTCGCTGTACATCAGCGTATCGTTTACATGTTTTTTGGCGATGGTCGCCAAAGTTATTAGCCCAGTAGAGGGGTTGCAAATGTTGCCATTGTAAATGATACGGTTCTTCCATGTTTTGCGGTAGCGATTGATGGCACCTGGCTCTATGAAACGCAGTTTCTTAAGCATACTGCCCTTCCTATCTTTTTTATGTCGAGAAACCCTTTGTGGCTTTAAACTGTTTCAACCTGCAATACAAATCCCGTATTTAGCTCCATCTCGCCGCGCTGCGGCGACACAAAACGTTATGTAAGATTGTCAGTCTTTCCCGTATTTTCGCTACTCCTATGCTTTGTTTCTGTTCACGCCCCCCCCATGCGTCATCCTGAGATTGCCGTAAGTCAATGCTTAAGGCTCTGAGACTTCGGTCTGGCGAGCTAGAACCTTTAAGCCCTCGCTTCGCTCGCCTCTAGATGACATTGGGTATGGCGTGAACAGAAACTATGCTTTGCTTGTTACTTGTTTGACGCTATCGCCATGCTTGAAACAATCTTAAAGTTTAGAATAGAGTGTGGTTATGTATTTGTCAAGCAAACGTGAGGGCAACTCAACCAGCCCAACCCAGCCAACGTTAAATGCCATCCGAACCGCAGCGTGGGTAATGGGTGGGTGTACGGAGGAAATGGTTCGGGGATTATGCAAACGGGACGCTGTGGACAGCGTCCCCTACGAAGGTAATGCAAGCATAAAAATAATTCGGAGCTTATGCAAACGGGACGCTGTGGACAGCGACCCTACGGGAGGGGGTGCGCTAAGCCTTGCACGCAAACCAAAAAAAATCAAAAGAATTTCTAAAAACCTAATACTGGATGAATTGCATTGCAAAAACAGAAGATCTACACTAGATGCAGGCTAGCGTACTTTACCTAGTGTTTTATGTCGTATTCTTGTTTTTAGGTTTCTATGTTTAAAGGTGTTTTAAGCAAGCAAGTAGTTAAACGAGTGTAAAGGAGGGTCGTAAGATGAGTAGAAGAAGACTGGTTATACGAAGGTTTTTAAGCATCATGTTAACGCTTGCGCTTGTTGTTGCGCTATTGCCAACAACAGCAATGGCATTTCCTATTAACACGGGGGTCGATGGTGCTACGGTAAGCACTAGCGTCGCAGGAGATTTTGCTAGCGATTCAAGCGCCGCCAACGCCGCAGGTTCCAGTGGCGGCAATAGCTCAAGCGACGCCAACGCCGCAGGTTTCAGTGGCGCCAATAGCTCAATCGACGCCAACGCCATAGTTGGCGCAGATAGTAGCAGCATTAGCGCTGCCAGCGATTCCGATATCAACAATGCTAGTGGAACTAACAACGCCAGCACTACAATCGTCACGGACATTGCCAACGATGCCGGTGCAACAGACGACGCAGGCTCCAGCGGTGCCACCAGCGCCGTCAGCACCACTGGCACCACAGACCACAACAGCACCAACGTCGTTAGCACCACAGAAACAACAAGCCCCAGCGGCACCAGCGCAACAGACGTCGCAGACTCCAATAGCACTAGCGGCGCCAACCCATCAAGCAATTCAGGCATCAACAACGCCAGCACCACAAGCACCACAGGCAATGCAGCAAGCACACCTAATGGCAAGGCAAAAAGCATCAAGCCACGTGTAGGCTACGATGACTCTGCCGAATGGGTAGATTATGTAGAGCTAGAAGCTTTATATGTAACATTTATATCGGCAAGTAGCGACGACACAGTTTCATTTGAAACTGTCATGGGGGTTATAGACTACAACGGCAATGTTACAATTGAGCTGCCTGCTGGTGTTGCGGTGGTGTCCTTATCAACACATTATACTGTACCCAAAGGAAACTACATTAACTTTAACGATGGTGTTGCCATTGGTAGCGGCTACGCACATGATTTCACCGAGCCCCTTAATTGTACGCTTGCTAGTTACAAAGCAGGTGTTGCGCCAAAAGACTTTACCATAACCATAACTTATAGGTACCATGATGGCTATCAGTTTAAAGGTGAGTATTTAATAAATGGTTGCCTTGGCACCTATGACCCATTTGGTAATATAGAAGTCGTTTTGCCGGTTGCGTCATATGGCGACGAGCTAGATTTAAGCTCGTTGATAGCCGAGTTTAAACTTGGTGGAGGCTATTCGTTTTACGTGAACAACGTAAAGCAAAGAAGTGGCGTTAGCGCAAATAACTTTTGGGTTCCGGTTACATACAAAGTGGTTAATAACGAAACCGGCGAAACCATTCAGACACTAACGGTTACTGCGCGTCAGGTACTTAAGCCTGATTTTCTTGGCTTTTCTATTAATGGCGTGCAGGGCGAGATTTTTTATGCGGACAAGCTTGTCACGGTGAACCTTCCCTATGATGCAGAGCTTAGTAATGTTAAGCCTGTGTTCTCGCTGCCAGATGGAGCCGTGGCAAGAGTTAATGGCGCAACACAGATATCAGGAGTTAGCAGCCAAAACTTCACATCAGATAAAACATATGTAATTACTTCCGGCAACCTGACACAAAATTGGAAGGTAAGCGTAAAGGTAAATAAAGATGCCCGCGAGTATCGCGGTATTGTTTTAGACCAAAATGGCAATCCTGTGCAAGGCGCCCAATTTTTCTGGGATGGACCTGCTTGGGCAACTACCGCTGCCGATGGCAGCTTTAGCTTTGCCTTTGACAACTATTGGGGTCTGGGAAGTCACTGGAACTACACATCTTATGTCTTTGAGGTTCGCAAGTCAGGATATCTTAATTCACGCGTTACAATTTATCCTTCGTCTGCTCAAGAGGCTGCAGCGCAAAGCGATGTTGGATATGTAGATCTGGGTATTATTAGAATGGTGGCCGCATCATCTGGTTCTATTGGTGGAGAAGTAAGCGTTTCTGCAACCTATACGCAACGAGGCAAGCAAATACAGGCGCGCATTGCATGGGTAACTTCTAGCAGTTTGTCTAACGCTAGCCTTAGCGTTACAGTTCCTGCCGGCGTTAGCTTTGTGCAAGGCTCTGCTAGCGACAGCACTGCCATCATTAATGATGATGCTAGCATGCTAGCATTAACTAAGGACGTGCCGGCAGATACACCGCAGGTGCTTACGGTCTTGCTTGCAATAGATAAGTCCTTCTTAGGTCGCGGTTTCGAGGTCATGGCAAAAGTGAACAACACAAATTTGCTGCCTGCGGCAGTGGTCATAACCGATATCACTTTAAATATCCCTTACGAGGTGGACGTCTCTGATGTTGTTGGCGAAGATTACAGCGATGCGTTTTCTATATGTGGAGAAGCAATGGCACAAGCAGGGTACACGGTTAACGTGCAAGTAACCGATGACTTGGGAAACCTTTGCCTCACAAACAAAGATGATGTCTTGCGCAGTGTAGCGGTGGGAAGTTATTCGCCATGGTGGAATGTAAATGGCGTAAAGATCGCCGGCGCGAAAAGCCGCGCAACGAATGTTTATTTTGTAAAAGCGACACTAATAGATGATGCCGGAAATATAGTTACCACTGTTAAAGATACATTATTAGTAAAGAAGAATGCCTTAAAGCTAAAGTCTATTAAGCTTGATACCCCACGGCTTAGTGCTCAAGCTTCTCCTCCAATAAGTAACTCTAGCTATGTAGTGGCAAGTGTTTTTGTTGATATTAACTACAAAGGCCTAGACACTATTAACATTTCTACAAATTGGGAGAATACTGAAGACGTTGTAGAGTGGGAATATACTTTAGTTAGCAGTATAGGTGTCTATCGCTTAGGTGGCACCGGCAACGAAAATGGCACTTTTGCCACGAGTTTTGCCAAAAATAGTTATCGCGGTTTTGGTGCTGCAAAGCTTTATCTTACACTCACACGCGCAGATGGTAGTAAGCAGACATTTACTGTTGGCTTGCTTACGTTAATCATCGATCCATCTGGCTATGTATATAATGCAAAGACAGGAGACCCTGTAGTTGGCGCAACGGTAACGCTGCAGGTACTTGACGATTCTTTGCCAGATGCAACATGGCAAGACTGGAGCGCCGAGGAATACCAACAAACTAATCCCCAGCTTACAGGTGATGATGGTAGTTATGGCTGGATGGTGCCACCGGGGACATACCGCGTTTGCGCAAGCAAGGATGGCTATGAATCTGCCACTACCACAGATGAAACACCTGATGCATATGGGCAAATTCAGGTGCCGCCCGCACATACCGACGTAGATATCTACCTTACGCCTATGGCAACAAACATCATCAACCTTAATGACGATAATCCTGTTGGTGGTGACGGCTGGTCGTATTCAGATCCGAATTATTATATTGAGGATGGCGCTGATGTTGTTATTACGGGCTGGCACAACGGGCGATCTGTTTTTGTGCGCGAGAATGCCACAGCGCATATCACCTTGCGGAACGCTCGTATTGCGTCTTGGTCACCTTTAGCGTTGTTAGGGGGATCTAACTTAAGATTAACGCTAGAAGGGAACAATCTGCTTTATGGGAACGAGAGATTTGCACGCCCAGGATTATTTGTTCCTGTTAGTACTAGCTTGATAATAGATGGCGATGGCTGGCTAGTTGCAGATACAGATGGTATTGCTGCGGGCATAGGCGCGGCACCAAGCGATGCTCAAAATAATAGAGCTTGTGGCGAAATAATAATTAATGGTGGTTTTGTTACTGCCACAAGTAGCGATAGGGGCGGTGATGGTATTGGTGGCGTGCTTGGTAGTGGACATACTTCCGGTAGTCTAACAATAAATGGTGGCACTGTCAGATGTATAGGAATTGATTATGATATTGGTGTTGGTTCAATAACAATAAATGGCGGCAGCGTTAACGCCTTAAATAGAGATTTGAATGTTCAGCCAAAAAATAGTAGCGGCGAAAATGTCTATCTGAACACTTTGGCGCTTGACGCAACTTTTTCTAGCAATTGGAAAAGCATAGCTTCTGGGATTATAGGCGGCGTAGAATGCGATGCGTCGGCGCCAGGTAATGGACATCCCGCCGCTGGTTCTTACGGTATCTATTGCGCACTTGTGGATATGAGTAAGCAACTCTATTTTTGGTTGCCGCCAAGCACAGAGACAGAAAAAATCAGGCTTACTGTTAATAGCATAGATGGAGCATTAAGCAATACCTACATTAGGGAGGCAAACAATAATAATGCTTCTGTGCTGCGTTTTCCTGTAGCAACAACCCCCATCACATTTATGGCAGAGCAGGTGGGTGGCGCAAGTGGCATAGCAGATAGCGCGGCAATTAAGATTGATTTCAGCGAACCTGTAACAGATTTGTTTGCCAGCGACATTGCTATCACAGGCGGTACAGGCGCTATTACCAAAGGCACACTTACCGGTAGTGGACAGTCATATACACTTGCCTTAAGTAGCGTAGCAGCAGAGGGCACGCTAAGCATATCTATTGGCGACTTTGGCAGTTATACCGTAACCAACAACCCGCAAACTATTGCAGTGTATAAAGACACGCGTACTTGGACGGCATCTATAGACCAAACAGGCAAATATACTTTTCCTAGTGCAGAGCCTGGATATAGCAGTCATGAGCTGGAACGCATATTTACCATTACAAACACTGGCACACAAAAGCTTGAAAATGTTAGCGTAAGCTTCGAGTCTGACTCATTACCTTTTGAGATTAGCACGCCGTTAACTAATAGTACAATTCCTGTTGGCGAAAGCGTCAGCTTTGGTGTGCGGCCAAAGATGGGACTTGGGCTTGCACCAGAAGGTGGCTCGCGTATGTACGTAGATGTTTTGCATGTTAACTGGAACAATGATGCTTCTAATAAGGGTCTATATTTTGCATTGTTGTTCACAGTGAATGAAGCCCCTATTGAGCCTCCACAGCAGCAGACTGCGCATTATAACGTTGACGATATAAAGGTCATAAATGCTATCATAGATAACAATGGTCTGGATTTTCCCAAGGCAGCAACAGATGGCACAGTGAGCAATCTATGGATGAACACTAATTGGCTCGCTGAAACTATCGTTTGGGATTCTCATTTCTCGGAGTTAGGTGAAGAGCGAATAATTGCTTTAAATTTCGCTGGCAAACCGCTAACTGGAGACTTAGATATACGTGGTCTGTCTGAGTTGCGAAGTTTGCAAAGCAGTAACAGTGTCGTTAATCCCGGGACAAATTTAACCAGAATAGATGCTAGCGGTTTAAGTTCATTAAGAATTCTTAATTGCGATGGTAATATAGGGCTAACAAGTTTAAACGTTAGTGGAGCGGTAGCGCTTGAAGTGTTAAGTTGTTCCAGCACTATGTTAACTAGCTTGGATATTAGCAGTCTGACGTCGCTAAAAGAATTAGATTGTCACTACAGCAAGCTAGCTGAGCTAGATGCCAGCAATGCAACACAGCTGGAAGTTTTAAATTGTCGTAACGTATCCAATCTTAGCAACTTAAATATTCAAGGATTAAGCCAACTGCGGGAATTAAACTGCCGCGAGAACCTCATAAGTAACTTAAACTTGGATGGTTTAGAACAACTAGAAAAGTTGGACTGTTCTGGTAATAAGCTAAACATTTTGGATGTAAGCAACTCGCCTAACTTGTTGTATTTAGACTGTCATAACAATCGTCTGCTGATGCTGGACTTAAAAGGATTGTCGCAGTTGGAACGTTGTTATGCTAGCATGCAAAAAGTCTCTGTTCAGCTGATGAAGAACGGCGATGGTAGCTACAGCGGCAGTATTTTAATGCATCCAAGCAGCGAATTTGCTAGTGTTTCACTTTTTTATAGCAATGGAGTTCTTACAAGTACGGATGCTACAGTTCTTTTATCTGAGTTTACTAGCCCTACAAATTTTGAAGATGAGGCTATCGAGTCACCATATTTGTTGTCGGGCACTTTAAGTTTGACCTATGCAGATGAAAAACTTACGCCAACCATAGCAGACTTAGATTATCAGCTAGAGTACACTTCTGGTGTAAGTAATGTATACAATGGCACCGAGCAACCTATTAGTTATTGCAATGCCGCAGATGGAGTTAATGGCCTTGGTGCTATTACAATATATTACGAGGGTGCTAGCAATACTGTTTATGCTAAAACTACAACTGCTCCTACAGATGCGGGCAGCTATATAGTATCTGTTGATATAGCTGAAGGTGCAAACTACGCAGAAGCCTTTGATATTGTTCTGGGTGAGTATCAAATTCTTAAGGCAGAAGCGCCAAGTATTACATGGCCAACATCTACAACAATTGAATATGGTATGTCATTGGCAGAATCTACCTTGGTTGGCAACACAGCTTTTGGTAGCTTTAGTTGGACAAATCCAGAAACAATACCTACAGTAACTAATAGTGGTTATAGCGTGACTTTTACAGCAAACGCGAACACTATAGCAAATTATGAGGCTGTGACACCAGTCACAAGAATAGTTGCGATTACAGTAAGCAAGGCAGAGGGAACTTTTCCAATTCTTGATAAACTTGTTGCAACGTGGAGCGCTACCTTAAAACTAAGTGATATCACTTTGCCCATTGGCTACGCTTGGGTTAACCCGGATTTGGCTATACTAGAGGCTTTTGACAATCAGGATTTTGAGGCAAGCTATACAGACCCATCTGGCAATTACGAAACTGTGACATCGGTAGTTATGGTAGATGTTAAAAAAGCGGCAGGTCCTGCTGCCCCGGCACTTGATTACAAGATTAGTGGTGCGACCTTCCCCAAGACATTAACGATAACAGCAGTTGCCGGTGCCGAGTATAGTTTTAATGGTGGCGCAACATATAGTTTAATAAACACCTATTCCCTAGCAGCAAACGAGACTGTAGAAATTGCAATTAGATTTGCCGAGACAAGAACTCACTTTGCGTCTGCCGCAATGAAGACAACGGTTGTGGCTGTAAACGATGATCAGAATCCTCCGGCAGCTTTTACACTTATTTATGAGGCGAATGGCGAGCTAGACTACACCGTTACTATACCAGCGACTTTTGGTGCGGAATATAGCTTTGATGGTTTATTCTGGAGCGTGGCAAACGTGCGAAGCGGCTGCTTACCAGGTAGCACAATCACCGGCTATAAGCGCATGGCGGCAAAAATTGGCTACAACGCCAGTAGCGTAGTGTCTGCCAGTATCACATTGCCACTTTTTGATAATGGCGACGGAGACGAAGACGGCGACGATGATAGTAACGGCGGCGGTGACGGCAACGGTGATAATGGTGACGGCACTGATGATGGCGGTGGCAGCTCAGGAAACGGCGATAATGGCGATAACAGCAACAATGGTATCGGTGGCACTGGTGGCGATAACAACAGTAACAATGGTACCGATGGCACAGGAAACGGCGATGGTGCTAACAATGGTTCCGGAGACAATAATGGTAGCGATAATGGCAATGCCGGTAACAATACAGGTGGCGAGAATACCGGCAACACCAATAACACCAATAATACAAACAATACAAACAATACAAACAATGCTAACAACACCAGCAACACAGGTCAAAACAATTCCAACACCGGTCTACAAACGCCTGATAACCAAAGCAGCAGTGGCAACAATAATGATGACGATGACGAGCAAGCGCCACAAAACACACCAAGCAGCACTAGGTCATCAGGCAGCAGTAGTTTGGGAAGTGGGTCTGCCTCTGGTAACTCTATAGCAGAGAACTCAACGCCTTTGGCGGCCGCGGGAACAGAAATGGCAAACGCGCAAGCAAGTGATGGCTTGTTGTTGTGGCCGTGGATACTTCTGGCACTGGTTTTAGTAGCTACTGTTTTGGGCGTGACAATTTATCTTAGAGCTAAAAGGCAAAGAAGCTTGAAATAACAAGTGTTGTGGCAGCGCAGTTGCTCCTTTTAAAGGGGTAACTGCGCTGAGTTTTCGTAGGGTAGTAAACTCTTTATGATCCTTTGGCGTCCTAGCGCCTTTTAAGGTGTAACTATGCCGAGTTTTCGCAGACCTGTTTGCGCAAAGGCTTTATGCACAACAATAGCAAAATAATACCAAGCAGATCAGCAACTGCCAAGAATAATAGCACCACTGCGGCATCAAGCCCAATTTGCAATAATGCACCGCCAATTACAGGAGACGCCACGGCACCCAAACGGCCGACACCTAAAGTAAAGCCAAGGGCACCTGTGCGTATGTGTGAGGCAAAGGCGTTAGAGACAAGCGTGTTGGTTAGGTTTTGTGCGCTTATGGCGCCAACACCGGCACAAAAGACCAGGCAGAACAATAAGATGGGGTTATCTATACGTAGAGCAATTGCAGACAATGAGACTGCAGCCAAAAGCGCGCAACTTATAGCAACAAGATTAACGCCAAGTTTGCCGGCAACTCTAGCGGTAAGTAGTGAGCCCAAGACACAACCCAAATTTAATGTCATCATTAATTGCAAGGAGTTGTCTAAAGGAATATTAAACTCTCGCATTAATTGTACAAGCCAGGTGCTAATCCCATAATATGCCATAAGAAACATAAAGGTGGCAAGCGCAAGTAGTAGCAACAATAAGCGACCTGTCTTCCCAAAAGCTCGCAGACTAAAACGTGAGCATTGGGCATCTTCGGCTTCTTGCTTGGTGGTAGACGTGCTTACTTCTCTACATAATTCTTTATATAATTCACCATTCGTTTCATTGCATATCTTTGCGTTTGCAGTTGCATTAGTTTTTGCGCTAATTTTTGCTGCGGAGATTTGCTTTGCCTCGCCTTTTGCAAGTTTGCTATACGTTGCTAAGACTAACGCCAAGCCTATGACTCCCGCAACAACCATTATCATTCGCCATCCGCTTAGGGCAAGAATCAGGCTTGTGCTTGCTGCGGCAGCAAATCCACCCAAGGGTACTCCAGACATCACCAGGCTAATTACAAAGGCAGACTGACTTTGCTTGCACTGCCCGCGCGCAAAAGATAGAGCGACAGGAAGCACTACTCCAAGACCAAGGCCCGCCAATGCACGTGATGCGCCCAGAACATAAAGGTTTAAAGAGATAGCTCCAAGAAACATTGCCAAGCTAAACCAGATGATTCCTAAGCATATGGTTTTGGTGTGTCCCCAGAAGTTATTAACTTTGCCTGCGAATATGCCACCTACGAACATGCCAAGAAATGTGATACTGCCAATGGCACCGCCTATGACTTTGTTTACACCCATAGAGGTATCTTGTATTAAAGATGGCAAAACACTGCTGTAGGCAATGAGGTCAAAGCCTTCGCAAAACATTACAAGTGCAACTATGACAACAAGCGACCAAGAACATTTTGTATGCGCTTGAGTTGATGACTGCGTTTGAGCAAGCTGCTGCGCTTGTGTTTGAGTTTTAGCGTGCTCGTGCTCCTGCTTCTGCACTTGCGCTTGAGTTGGCATATGCGCTTGGATGTTGGGTGAGTTGTTTAGGGAATCGCTTGGTAACTTGTTTGGTAAATGAAGATCGCTCTTAGTGCGCACATCATCCCGCTCGCTTTCCCGCACATCATCCCGCTTGCTATCCCGCCCATCATTTCCTACATCATTTCCTACATCATCCCGTTCGCTATTATTCACGTTCATATAGAACTCCTTAATCTGTAATCACACGAAACGCTAGTTGCCGGCGATTTCGTTTCGCTTGCGGCTATGCAAGCTATTCTCAACAAAATTCACACGAAACGCTAGTTGCCAGCATTTCCGTTTCGCTTGCGGTTGTACAAGTTATTCTCAACAAAATTCAAATAAATTGCTAGCTGTTGCAAGCCTGAGACTCGTTTCTGTTCATACTCATGCGGTCGCGATAAGCCGAGGGCGCTTCTCCAAAGACTCGCTTGAATGCTGCCGCGAACTTGCTGGGACTTTCGTAGCCCATTGCCTCGGCAACCGAAAACACCAACTCGCCATCTGCGAGCATTGTGCTTGCCTGCTCCATGCGTGTTCGTGTCATGAAGCGTGCATAGGGCTCGCCATATAACTCTTTAAAAGCGGTTTTAAACATCGTTGGGCACATGCCAAATTTTCTAGAGATATCGCCAATTGTGTATCGCGTAAAAAGATGATTGACTGCATGGTTTTTGGCTTCGCTCGTTAGGCGCAAAATTTCAAACGCGCATTCCGGGCGGCTAAGGCTTTTTTTAGGAACAGCGCGCGCATCTATTCTTGCCAAGAGTTCTAGAACTCCAAGACGAAGTAGCGGTATAGCCGCATTGCGCTTATGAAGCTCGATGGTGTCAACGGCTTTCTCGATCCCTAAATCTATAGACATAATAAATAGCATTTCGTTTTGGCAATATGAATCTATGAGACTAGACAATTTAATGCCCAAAGGCTCAAGTAAATCCTTAGAGTGCGACTCTACAAGCGCAATGTCTATAATCAAGCCAAAGCCACGATATCTATTTGATGGCAACTCTAAGTTCCAGCAGGCGTCAGGATTGGCGATGGGGGCACGCGCCCAATCGGACACGCTGGTTAGGGCGAGCGAGACATCATTAGGAAGTAATGTAGAGAAGGACTTCCGCTTGGGAAACAAAACGCGAAGCATGCCTTCACGACAGATGTTAACTTCTAAAATTGTGCGGGGGTTGGGTGAATCGCCAATGATGTCACGGGCGATTGCCATGTCGTTAAAGACGTAACAGTTTGATGAATTATACTGATGAAAAGCGGCATAAAGTCCGGGAATTACCTTATAAACCCACATAAATGAGCTTTTTTCATTTCTGTGCGGCAGCAACTCAAATGCCAGAGAGTCATCGTCTTTGTACATCTGAACAATGTTGTCGCCAAGATGATATATATGCTTTGTAGGCTCCTTAATAGCTCTCGCCTCCTCTTCCTATAAATAAAAAATCTTTATATCCCAAACAGAATAAAACAGTTGCATTTGTCTTATTGCGTACAGATATCACGTCCGAATGGGCTAGTGAATATGTCCGTATGGTTCTTTTAGGATCATAAAAGTTAGCTTATACTAACTAATGTTATCACAACTTCTGCACATTGTGCAATAGAGAAATTTTTATAAAAGTATTTTTATAAGAGCGATGGCTGCGAGGAGGCAGCGTTTAAGTATGACAGTGGCAATAAAAAGCTGGCGGGAAACAAGGAAAGGTAAACGCGCCTTAGATATAGAGCGCCAAATTGAGCGTTCTATGAACGAAAGGCGTTCGCTTGATCCTCGTGCGCAAATAATAATTCTTATTGCAATGAATCTTATGGCAACGACACCTACGCCTATGGCCTTAGACATCATTGGTGTGTTTTTAGCCGCGGCAATTCTTGTTTACTGTAAGCGCTTGGCAGCGGCAACTGTTTGGCTTGTGGTCTATGTTATAGTTTGGCTTGCCGCGCTATTGTGCGCGATGTCGGCAGATCCTTTATTTGTGTCATCTGGGGCAATGCTCATGATGATGCGCAAGGTTTTTAGCATCGCTATGTTGGCAACAAACCTGATTTTTACAATTCGTGTAGGTGAGTTGGCTTGTGCGCTGCAAAGCATGCATGTGCCGCGTTTGGTAATCATAGCTCTTTGTGTGGTATTGCGTTTCTTTCCTATTTTGGGTGCAGAGGCATCTGCTGTTGTGCAAGCAATGAAGTTGCGTGGTATTCGGCTATCTTTAAAAAATATTGTTCGGCATCCGCTAAAAATGATTGAGTACTTTGCAGTGCCACTGCTTTTGCGCATTTCTGTTGTTACAGATGAGATTGCTCGCGCTGTTACTGTGCGCGGAATAGACTCTAAGCACAAGCGTACATCATTGCATGTGCTTCGCATAGGAGTTGCCGGATGGATTTTTCTGATTTTGGTTGCCATTTTTGCTGTTGCCTCTATAGTACTTGTTCGTGACGAAATTACCTTCATGGGGCTGTTTTAATGGCATACGCTATAGAATTTAAAGACGTAAGTTTTAGTTATGGTGCTTTATCAGAGCAGAAAAACGCTGTGCTTTCTAACATTCACTTAAACGTGGCGCAAGGTGAATGCGTTTGTGTTACAGGCTCATCCGGATGCGGTAAGACTACACTCACGCGACTCGTTAATGGCCTTATTCCTTCTTTTTATGAGGGCACAAAGCAAGGTGAGGTTTTTGTTAATGGCATAGAGCTTGAGCAATGGGAGATGGACGAACTTTGTCGTGCGGTTGGGTCGGTGTTTCAAAACCCACGCAGTCAGTTCTTTAATTTAGACACGACGTCTGAACTTGCCTATGGTTGCGAGAATCTAGGGGTTAGTCGCGCAGAAACCCTGAGTAATGTTACTCGCGCGGCGGAGCTTTTAAACCTTCAGCATCTTTTAGATCGTGACATACACGATCTTTCTGGTGGCGAGCGCCAGCTACTGGCACTAGGCGCGGCGTGTGCCATGGGTGCTGACATCTTTGTTTTAGATGAGCCCACAGCCAACCTTGACGCGATTGCAACACAGGCGGTAAAGCGTACACTTCAGGCTCTTAAAAGCCAAGGGAAAACTATTCTTATGGTAGAGCATCGCCTGCATTGGCTTGATGGTTTGGTAGATCGCATGGTGTGCATGAGCGATGGGCGCATTATTAACGATTATACAGTTAGCGAGTTTTGCAGATTGTCTACGGATGAGTTGGCTTTGATGGGGCTGCGTGCTTGGACGCTTTGCGATTTGCGTGTAAGCAAACATGAGATAAACGCTTGCGAAAACGAACTACAAAATAGCGATGCGATCACAGTGGCACCATTTAGCATTCAGGCCGATAGCCTGCGTGCCAAACACCGTAAAAACAATGAGGTGCTTAAGGGTCTGTCGTTTACGGTAACAGGGGGTCACGCGATTGCTGTCGTGGGGCGCAACGGACAGGGAAAGTCTACGTTGGCACATGTTATTGCGGGACTTATGCGCGAGACCTATGGTGGCATCTCTGTTGACGCTCGCCCGCTTAGCGTGCGCGACCGCGTTGGCAACATCTATTTGGTGTTACAAGAATCTGGGTATCAGCTTTTCGCTTCTAGCGTGCGCAAGGAGTTTACTATTGGCATGAAATCTGTAAGCGAAAATGACATGGCAGAAATTGATGATTTAATTTCGCGCTTTGCGCTTGTAGATAAAAGCGAGCGTCATCCGGCAAGTTTGTCGGGAGGCGAAAAGCAGCGGCTTGCCTTGGCGGTTGGCATTCATGCCGGAGCAAAGCTTTTAGTGCTAGATGAACCAACAAGTGGCTTAGATTATACAAATATGCGTCGCTGTGCCTTAGAGATTCGGCGACTTGTAAATTCTGGTCGTTGTGTTTTTGTAATCACGCACGATGTAGAGCTGGTTGCGGCGGCTTGCGATCAGGTTATAGAGGTAAATCGTGGTAGGGCGCATAGCACTTATGAGCTTAATGAGCGCACTTTGCCACGTGTGCTAAATATTTTGGCACCTGATTATGGCGAGTGTGCGCATGAGCAAGTGGCCTCGCATGAAAGCGAAAAAACGGCTTCACATGAGCATGAGCAAGTGGTTGTGCGTGAAGACGAAAATTCGGCTTCGCATGAACGTGAACAAGTTGTTGCGCGCGGGCAAGACGAAGTGCTTATGCGCGGGCAAGACGAAGCGGTTGTAGTATCTGGCCTGCAAGCGCAAAGAAGGGATGTTGTTTATGCGCAGGAGCAAACGTTAAATGGCGCCGTCTTTTCTCGACATAAAAAAACTTTAAATGACAGGACGCAAGATATTCCGCCCTAAGATCTAAGGCACCTATAGGACGCAAGATATTTTGCCTTAAGACCTAATGCGCCTATAGGACGCAACAAAATCTAGCAAAAGAAGTTAATTAAAAAGCAAGCCAAAAAGCTGGGCAAAAATTAAGCAAGAACGAAGGTTATTTGATAATCAAGCAAGTACAAAAGTTAGTCTTATACAACATTTGTAAGTGTAATATCTGTAAGCTCTCGCAGCTACAAGAGCCGCGGGAATTTAGAAAGGAAGCGTGATCTTATGGCAATAGGAAGTAATAATAAATGGCAAGGCAAGGATGTCATTCGTCTTGCGGTTTTTTCGCTCGTGCTATTTTTGGCAATGCTGGTGGGGGCGATGCCTTTTAGCATCACCTTAACCTCGTATTTTTATGGTGACGCGCTGGGAGCTGTGTTTGCCGGCATAGTTTGGATGTATATGCGTGGCACAATTCGCAAACCATGGGCTTGCCTGATTTCGTCGATCATTGTTGCCGCAGTTGCCTTTTTAATGGGGCAGATTTGGACGGCAGTACTTGGTATTGTTATTGGCGGCATTATCGCTGAGTTAATCGTGCGCGCAGGAAAATACACCAGTGCTGTAAGCAATATTATTGCTTTTGTTGTCTGGGTCTTGTGCTTTTGGGTGGGTCATGGCATTCTTGCGGTCTTTTCTGCCGATATGTTCAGAGAAATGATGCTTAACGCTCATATGACTGGCGAGCAGGTAGATTTGTTATTAAATGGCATTACAGGCATTAACTTAGTTCTTGCCCCCATTGCTTGCGTCGCTGGCGCACTAATTGGCAGTGGCTTGGGTTATGTCATCTTTAAAAAGCACTTTGCCCGCGCCACAGCATCGTAAGGAAGGTTTGGGTTAGCGATGACAAGCGAACAGCAAAAAAGCGTTAATACAAGCAATAACGAACGTAACGGCGAGCGCAGCAACGAACGCAGTGACGGACGTAACAGCGAGCGCAGCAACGAGCGCAGCGGCGGACGTAATAGCGAACGTAATGACGAACGCACCAACGAACGCACCAACGAACGCGCAGAAACAAAAGGCGATGGTCTTATTGCTTTAATTCGCTATGCTGGCAATCATCAGTGGCAGATTGTTCTTGGCTGTATATTGTCTGGCATCTCTGCGGTGCTAGCGCTCGTACCATTTCTTTGCATTTGGCAGATTGCCTGCGAGCTATTAAGTGTGTTTCCAGATTTTTCTGCCGCCATAGATGTTGCGTTATACGCTTGGGTTGCTGCGGCTTCGGCGGCGGCAAGTGTCATCGCCTATATGGCTAGCTTGGGCTGCGCTCATCGTGCGGCGTTTCATGTTGCAACAAAAATTCGCAGTGTTTGCTGCAATCATTTACTTCATGTGCCACTTGGTTACTATCAAAGTGTTTCTTCTGGTGAGTTGCGCCGCCGTATAGATTCCGGGGCCGACCTTACCGAAGACGTCATTGCGCATAAATTACCAGATGTTGTTACTGCGATTGTAACACCTGTAGGCTTTATTGCCTTAAGTTTTGTTTTTGATTGGCGCTTGGGTTTGGCATGCCTGATACCTATCCTGCTTGGCTTTGTCTTATTAAGCATGACAATGGGCAAGGGAGCCGCAACCTCTATGGATGATTATCAGGATGCTCTTGATGCTATGAATGGTGAAGCTGTAGAGTATGTGCGCGGAATTCCTGTGGTAAAAATGTTTCAGCAGACGGTTTACTCGTTTAAGAGGTTTCATCACACCATCGTAGCCTACGGCAACCTTGCCTTTGGTTTTGCTCAATCTGGCTTAAAGCCGCAGCTTTATTTTGCGCTTGCCACGGCATCAACCTTTGTCATACTTATTCCGGTGGCGGCTTTTGCCGCAACGGCAGTAAGTAGCGATGCTTGGGCAGTTTTTGCGGCCGATGTTGTTTTTTATGCGGCGCTTTGTGGCATTACCTCCAGCATGCTTACACGCGTTATGTACATAGGACAGTCTGTGATGTCGGCGCGTACTGCCATGCGCAATGTTAATGCGGTACTTGCGATAAAGCCTTTGTCGCAATTAGAGGTTCCTAAGCAGATGCGCAACGCCTCCATTGTTTTTGAAGATGTTTGCTTTACCTACCCAGATGCCTCTTATGAAGCCATCGCGCATGTTTCATTTAGTGTTCAACCTGGCATGCGCGTGGCGCTCGTTGGTCCATCTGGTGGTGGAAAATCTACTTGCGCATCGTTAATTCCTCGCTTTTGGGATGTAGACTCTGGCGCGGTAAAAGTAGGCGGATGCGATGTTCGCGATTTAGATCCTCGCGATTTAATGGAAAACGTGGCCTTTGTTTTTCAGGGTGGCAAGCTCTTTCGCGACTCTATTTTAGAAAACGTGCGTGCTTCTCGCCCCGATGCAACGCGCGAAGAAGTTATGTTGGCACTAGCAGAAGCACACTGCGATGATATCATAGCTAAACTGCCTCAGGGAATAGATACAGTTATTGGTGCTAGTGGCGTTTATCTTTCTGGTGGAGAGCACCAGCGCATCTTGCTTGCGCGAGCAATTCTTAAAGACGCGGCAATCGTTGTGTTAGACGAAGCAACAGCCTTTGCCGATGCCGATAACGAGGCGCGTATTCAGGAGAGCCTAAAGCGCATTATGAGTGGACGCACGGTTGTAACTATTGCACATAGGTTAACAACTGTTGTAGATGCCGATCAGATTTTGGTGCTTGCAAATGGAGCCATCGTAGAGCGCGGTACACATGAAGAGCTAATAAATGCAGCAGGGACATATAAGCGCATGTGGGACGACTACTGCAACTCTTTAACATGGGAGGTAACCGGCTTTGACGCAGGCGAAGATTTAAGCGCGCAAGCGCAGGGAGGCTCTGCAACAAATTTTCATCAACATCGCGAAACTCGCACAGGCGGGGCTGCAATCGCGCAAGCGCAGGGAGGTTACGAATGATGGCAAATGCTAACATAGATAATAAACAACATGCTAGCTTTTTTATGCGCAAGTATAATCTGTCTAAGCAAGGGACACGAGTCTTTTATCGTGGTTTAGTTTGGTCTGCCATATCTAACATTGTTAATATGGCACCTGCTCTTATCTTGCTTATGGCACTTGTAGATATCGTGCGCCCTTTAGAAAATGGCGAAAGTTACGCGATTGAGCCATGGAAATATCTGCTCGCGTTTTTACTAACACTGCTTGCGGTGGGTATCGCGCAGGCACGCAAGTATCGCGCTACATTTTGCGATACTTACGAAGAAAGCAGCCGCCGTCGTATTGGAATTGCCGAGCGCCTGCGCGTCTTGCCCCTGTCCTTTTTTAGCAAACGCGACCTGGCAGACCTAACAACTGTCATCATGGGCGACTCCGAAAACAATGAGTTTGCAATCTCGCACACATTACCGCAACTTTGGGGCATGGTTGCCTTCATAATTGTCTCTGCTGTCGCGCTGCTTATTTGCGATTGGCGTATGGCTTTGGCAAGTCTTTGGGTTGTGCCTGTTGCCTTAGGCGTAGTTTATGCCAGCAGAAGCACACAGAGAAAAATGGGCCGAGCCGTGGCTAATGCCAAGGTAGAAAGTGCCGAGTCTATACAAGAGTTAATCGAGTGCGCTCAAGACATTCGCGCTTGCAACCGCCAAGAGATTGTTGACGAGCACTTGTTGCAAAAATTTATTTATGTCGAGAAGATGCAAGGGCGCTATGAGCTCTTTGCGTCGGTGGCACTTACTTCGGCACGTTCTTTTTTACAACTGGGCATAGCCACAACGTTACTTGTGGGTGTGGCGCTTCTTGTTATGGGCAGTCTTAGCTTGCCAATGTTTTTGCTTTTTGTTTTGGTGGCAACCCGAATCTATGACCCGGTTACAGAAATGCTGATGAACATTTTGGCGACCTTTGCCGCAGACGTGAGCAACGAGCGACTTGCCGCCATAGAAAACCACCCTATTGCCGGTGGCACAACAAGTTTTGTTCCTGAAAGTTTTAATATCACGTTTAAGGATGTGCATTTTGCCTATGATGAGGACGCAGATCCGGTTTTACATGGCGTTTCATTTATAGCGCGACAAGGACAAACCACCGCATTGGTAGGTCCATCAGGCTCAGGAAAGACTACGGTTTCTAAACTTGCTGCACGTCTTTGGGATGCACGGGAGGGAACTATTTGCTTGGACAACACAGACGTTACTTCTGTAGATCCGGAAACTTTACTAAGCAACTTTTCTCAGGTGTTTCAGGATGTTGTCTTGTTTAGTGGCACGATACGCGAAAATATACGTCTTGGTAAACGCGATGCTACAGATGAAGAGATAGAGGCTTGCGCACATGCTGCACAGTGCGATGAGTTCATTTTGCGTTTGCCAAAAGGCTTAGACACAGAACTTGCAGAAAATGGCGCGACACTATCTGGCGGTGAACGACAGCGCATCTCTATCGCTCGCGCTTTGCTTAAAGACGCGCCCATAGTCTTGCTTGACGAAGCAACTGCATCCCTAGACCCAGAGAGCGAAACGCTGGTGCAGCAGGCCATTGCCACGCTTACGGCAGGCAAGACAGTGCTCATGGTTGCTCATCGCATGCGTACTGTGCTACATGCCGACCACATAGTTGTGCTTGATGGCGGTCGTGTGGTAGAAGATGGCGCTCCCGACGAGCTGCTTAAACATGAGGGAATGTTTAAGCATCTATGCCAGTTGCAGGGTGCGTTGTCGTAATGATGTCTGCGAGTGCATCTTTGCCAAAAGCTTCTCTGGTTGGTTCTTGTAAGACTAGCTTTTTGCCAATGACAACTGTGCCGGCGACTTCTTTAATTGGTGCAGCCCCTACAGCTTCTACAGCAGCATCCTTTTCTGCCATTAATGTGGCATATGTCATGCTTGATGGCTATGAACATGAAAGCGAAGCAAGAATTTCTTCATTAATCTCGCGCTTAAGCAGACGCGTGTCTGAGGCTCGTATAGAAAAAGCAAGGCGGTTGCGACAACCAATAGACAAGCTAGCGTCTTTAACCGCCGGGGTACTTATTAACATTGTTGCTGAACCTTTTAAGGATAGACGAACCCTGCCGCTTAACTACGAACACAATGAGCACAATGAGCGCTATGAGCACAATGAGTATAACGGCTTCAGCAACAAGGACAGCTCTGGCAAGAATGGCAGCTATAGCAACAATGATGGCTATAGCTACAATGGCAGCTATAGCAACAATGGCTGTTATGGCAACAATGATGGCTATAGCAACAATGGCAGCTATAGCAAGCCCGATTTTCCAAATGCTATGGGGCTGCACTATAACCTCTCGCATAGCAGGGCAGTTGCTTGTTGCGCAGTCTCGCGGTTTCCCGTTGGCATAGATGTAGAGGGCTATATTCATCACTTTGACGAGCTTTGCGCGATGTGTTTAACAACTGACGAGGACAGGCATATTAAAAAGCAAGCAAATCGCGCCGAACGCGTTAGATGCTTTACAAGGCTGTGGACGCGCAAAGAGGCACTTGGTAAGTATATAGGCTGCGGAATAGACGAGAGCATCTTGCGTGCTGACTTACTTCATTGGCCTCAAGGAGCGAAAGCTATTCTTGCGTCGCGACGTGTTAGTGATATAGCTAACACAGAAATCGCAAGTGTGGCGTCTGGCACACGAACAGCGTCATACTCAGACGCAACGCGTGACACACGAACAGCGTCAAGCTCAGACGCAACGCGTAGCACAAGCGATACGGCCAGTGGTGTTCCTCAGATAACAACCTACGACTTGCACGAAGCGTGCATGTCTGTTTGCGGTCATGGCGAGGTGCATGTTTCTTGTTATTCCTTAGACGAGGTTATTGCGCTTGCTACCTTAGCACCTACCACTTTGCATCACTGTGCCCAGACGCCTAGCGCTTCTGAGCACTGTGCCCAGACGCCAGTGTTGCAGAACCATTGTAAAACCGAATTACATGAAAGCGAATAATGTAAATGAACGAACAAATAGAGGCTCAACTAATAAAATCATATATAGATGGTGGCTACTGGCAAGATATAACACTAGGCGACTTTCTGCGCGATTGTGCGCGTAAATGGCCTAAGAATATTGCCGTGCTTGATGCCATGGAATCACTGACCTATGAAGAGCTTAATAAGGCGAGCGATAGCATCGCTTGTTATCTTGCAAAACTTGGCATCGCTTGTGGCGATCGTATTTTGTTTCAGATGAAGAATTGCGTTTGGCACACTGCTACATTATTTGGCATAGCCAAGGCAGGAGCTATACCCATTATGGCGCTTGGAGCGCATCGTTATAAAGAGCTTTTAAGCTTTGCGCAACGTGCCAATCCTGTGGCATTTATCACAAATGAGATATATCAGGGTTTTAACTATCCTGCTCTTGCCAAAGAGGTGCAATTAGATGCCCCAAGCATACGCGATGTCTTAACAGTTAGTGACATGATGCGTGCTGCTCATGAGGGTAACGTGCTTACGGCAGAACAGTATGCAAAACGCAGACCAGAATTTACAGACCCTTGCGTGCTTACTTGTTCTGGCGGTTCTACTAACGTACCCAAGCTTATTCCGCGCAGACATACAGATTACCTTTACGATGCCCAAACATTTGCCGCATTTTTAGACATGAAGCAAAGCGATGTTTATCTGATTGCCTTGCCAGCTTCGCATAATTTTGTCTTTGGTAACCCAGGGGTGTTGGGCACACTTTCGTTAGGGGCTACTGCCGTAATGTGTGAAAATCCCAGCCCAGACGAGATTTTACCCATGATAGACGAACATCGCGTAACTATCACCGCCTTAGTGCCCGCAGTACTTTCTGCCATGCTTGACACCTTGTCATGGGACGATGCCTATGACACAACTTGCTTGCGCCTCCTTTTGGTGGGAGGAGCCGTGCTAGAAGAACAACTTGCGCGTAAAACGCTACAAAAGTTTCCTGGTTGTTTGCGGCAGGTGTTTGGTACGGCCGAGGGTATTAACTTTTGTACGTCTGCTAACGACTCTGACGATATTGTAGTTAGCTGCCAAGGTAAGCCAATTTCGCCAGCTGATAAATGGCGCATTGTTAACGAAGATTTGTGTGAGGTTGCTCAAGGCGAGTCTGGCGAGCTTATTGCTTTGGGTGCGTATACCATACAGCACTATTATAATGCCCCTGAGGCCGAAGACTCTTTTACTGCGGATGGCTATTATCGTACTGGCGATAAGGCTCATGTTAGCGCAGAAGGAAATCTGGTGGTAGAAGGTCGCGTTACAGAACAGATTAATCGAGGTGGCGAGAAGGTCATGCCCAGCGAAATTGAAGGCTATCTTGCTGCCTTTCCGGGCATTGAAGAAGTTCAGGTTGTTGGTGTTGCCGACGAATTGCTTGGTCAGCGTGTTTGCGTGTATCTGATTGGTGAGCCTGAGCAAACTCCTGAGCAAACGCCCACGCCCATGCAGTTAAATAGTTACCTTGCTAATTTGGGGGTTGCGGCGCACAAAAGTGTCGATCAAGTGCGCAGCATAGACTCATGGCCGCTTACAAGTGTTGGCAAGATTAATCGCAAGTTGCTTTGCGAATGGGCGGCGTCTTAATTTATGGCTGGCAGTCACAGGCAGCTTTCTTTGTGTTTACACCTGTTAGAAATGTAGTGAAAGGAACTTTATGCAATCTGTTGATACTTGCGAAATTGCAGATGATACTTGCGAAATTGCAGATATTATTCACAAACATACGCTACCATACGGCGGCAAGGATGAGACAAATCTAATTAAGGCAGGCATGAATTCATTGGCAATTATGCGCCTTGCAAACCAATTGCGTCGTCAAGGTGCGCGAAAAGTCACTTTCTCTAAGCTGATGGTAGAACCTACACGCTGTGCTTGGCTAAAACTTGCGGGAGCAAATGTATCTAGTGCAACATGTGAAGTTTTCGCAACAACAACCGCGCCATCTACATTAACAATCGCGGCAGCCGAACAGACGGCCGTGACAAATGAACAAACAACCGCACCATCTACACCAACAATCGCGACTGCCGAACAGACGGCCGTGACAAATGAACAAACAACCGCGTCCAATGAAGCAACAATCGCAACCACTTCTAAAGACGACTTTCAACCTTTTGCGCTCACAGACATTCAACGAGCCTACTTTATTGGACGACAAGATGGAATACCCATGGGAGGCAATGGCTGCCACGCATATCTAGAATTGCATGGACAAAATGTTGATCCCAAACGTTTACAGGATGCCTGGCAAATGCTATTTAATACTCATGCTATGTTGCGAGCATACTTTACAGATGATGGCAAGCAATGTATTAGCGAACAAGCATCACCATCTGCAAGTGAGCTTGTTGTCTGCAACTTAAGCATGTTAGAGCCAACGCGTGCACAGCAAGAGTTTATGGCTATTCGCGAAAAACTCGCGCATAGGCGTTTAGATGTAGCATCTGGACAAACATGTGGACTTTGCCTTGTCTTGCTTCCAAATTCTTTAACGCGGGTTTGCTTTGACATCGATCTTCTTGTCTGCGATGTTCAGAGCTTTCAGATTCTGTTACGCGATTTGGCCGCTGCCTATGCAGATGCTAGCTTACCTTTGGCAGATCCTGCTTGGAGTTTCGCATCGTATCTTGCTCATGAAGATGTCTTGGCTAAGGCAGCTTCGCTAGAGCGCGAACAGGACGCGGCATATTGGCAAGCACGCATCAGCAATCTTGCGCACGGTCCTAAGCTGCCAACTGTTGTGGACCCAGATACTGTCTTTTCTCCACATTATACAAATTATGCGCATCAGGTTTCTTCTGAAGCTTATGAGGCGTTAAAGCATCACGCGAATGCTCGCGGCGCGACGGTGGCCATGGTGTTGCTTACAGCCTATGCGCAAATCATTGCGGCGTGGAGCGAGAATCAGCGCTTCCTGATTAACATGCCGGTTTTTGCCCGTAATACCAGCGTTTCCGGCATTGAGGATGTCGTCTCGGATTTTTCGGACATACTTTTGTTTGAGGTTAACTGCCAAGAGCCTGCGACTTTTGAGGAACGCTTAAAGCAGATTAGCGAGCGTTTTTTGCAGGACATGGCGCATCGTTCCTACAATGGTATCGCGGTGCAGCGCGATATCGCGGCGGCAGGAGGACCACAAATGGGCTTGGCGCCGCTGGTGTTTGCCTGCAATCTTGGCGAGCAGCTCTTAACGGATGTCTGCTTAAAGCATCTGGGCGAGCTTGGCTATATGACCTCGCAGACTCCGCAGGTACAAATAGATTGCCAGGCTTTTGACCACAAACAAGGACTGCGACTTTCTTGGGACGTTGCTTTGGAGCTGTATCCAAATGGCATGTGTCAAACGATGTTTGTTGCGTTTTGTAATTTTGTCGAGAAACTCGCGGCTTCAGACGATGCCTGGCTTGCGCCCATTGATGTTTTGCCCAACGAACAGCGAATGCGTCGCAAGGCAGAGCTTGAGTTAATGCTTGAGCAGTCAGCGTTAGATGCAGATTTGGCGCCGTTGCGCAAGGAGCTGCGTGAGGGGCAGACGTCAGGTGCAGATTTGGCGCCGGTGCGCGAGGAGTTGCGTGAGGGGCAGACGTCAGGTGCAGATTTGGCGCCGCTACATGCAGCTTTTGTTGTTAACGTGCATTCTAAACCTGAGGCAATAGCTCTAATAGATGCGCAGTCGGGAGAGAAAAGCAGTTATCGCCAGCTATATTTACGTGCCGGTGCCATTGCTGAATACATTCTTAGTGCCGGCACACAACATGGTGAGCTTGTTGCCATATGCCTTAAGCGAGGGCGCGACCAGGTGTGCGCGATGCTTGGTATTTGCATGGCTGGTTGCGCGTATGTGCCTATAGATGTTTCTCAGCCGCAGTCTCGTAAGCGCTTGATGGCAGAGAAATTAATGGCGCGGTATGTGCTTACGAGCAAGTCGTTGGCAGATGAGAGTACGATGTTTGAGCATGTTTTAGCTATAGAGGATGTAGCCGAGGTAGCTGAGGTTGCGTTTGAGGATAGTGCAGAATTTGCCATATCACAGTCACGCATTAATGATCTGGTTAAAAAGCATATGCCGCAAGCTAATGATACCGCATACATCATCATGACCAGTGGTTCTACGGGAACGCCCAAGGGCGTAGAGATGTCTCATGGCGCAACATGGAACACACTTAGCGATGTTAATTCACGTCTGAACGTAGGTGTGGGCGACACAATGTTAGCTGTATCTAACTATGATTTTGACCTTTCGGTCTACGATGTCTTTGGCATCTTGGGTGCCGGAGCGACCTTGGTTTGCATGCCCGATGATGCCCGACGCGACGCGGCGCGCGAGTTAGATTTTGTTTTGCGCTACAAGGTGACATTATGGAACACCGTCCCTATGCTTTTAGACATGCTCATTACCGAGGCCGAGAGTAAAAAAGCCGAGCTGCCCTTGCGCGTTGTCATGCTTTCTGGTGATTGGATAGGCTTAGACTTACCGCAGCGCCTGAAAAATCTGGCTGCGAATTGCCGTTTTATTGCGATGGGCGGCGCCACCGAGGCAGCGGTTTGGTCTAACTGGCAAGAAGTTAATTTGCCTATACCAACGCATTGGAAGAGTATTCCTTATGGTCGTCCACTGCGGGCGCAATGCTATCGTGTGGTTGATGCTTGTGGCAACGATCGTCCGGATTGGGCAATTGGCGAGCTTCTTATTGGCGGTGTTGGTGTTGCCAAAGGATATCGCGGCGACGAGGAACTTACAGCCGCGCATTTTTTGCAACAGGATAAGACGCGCTGGTATCGCACTGGCGACATGGGACGCTTTTGGGATGATGACACGATAGAATTTTTGGGGCGGCGCGATTTTCAGGTTAAGGTAAAAGGACATCGTATAGAACTTGGCGAGATAGAATCTGTGCTTGTAGAGCATCCTGACGTCTTAGCTTGTGCGCTTTGTGTTGCACAGTCTTCTAATCAGCTAATTGCTCTGGTACAACCAGTTGCAATGCATTCAGATATGGGACAACCAGTTGCAATGCATTCAGATATCTTAGAACCAAGCACCAACGCTATACAGCCAAGCACAGGCCATGCGCTAGACCTTGATTCTTTGGCAGACTTCATGGCGCAACGACTACCCGCTTACATGGTGCCATCGCGCTTTGTGCTTATAGATGCCCTACCTATTTCTGCAAATGGAAAGCTTGATCGCAAGGCAATTGCTGCGCTTGCCCAACAGGCGGCCGAAACTCTTAGAACAGACGACGATTTGCCTAAGACAGCCACAGAAGAATGCATCATCCAAATTTGGGAAGAGGCGATGGGCATTAAAAACATTGGGCGCAACGAAAGTTATTACGAGTTGGGCGGTAATTCCTTAATAGCAACACGTGTAATTGGCGTCGTGCGCGAGCGTTTAAACATCAATCTTACCACTGCAGATGTGTTTACGCATACAACCGTAGCCGAGCTTGCTCGCTTAATAGACGAGCGTGTAAGTTTTTCTCGACATAATAACCAGCCAGATAGTCAGCCAAGTAGCCAATCAAGTAGCTTACCAAGCAGTCAACAAGATAACCAAATTAGCAGCCAACAAAAAGATTATTCTAAGACGAGGAGCATAGTGCAAGACACACAAGACATTCAAGGCATTCAAGACATTCAAGAGGCGCAAAACGCTCAAGACACTCAAGACGCAATAACAAGCGCGCAGTTACAGGCAAGCGCGGCAAAACTTCCCGAGCTTGCGGCGCGCGAAGATGAGCTAGACGCTCCTTTTGCCCTTACTGCTTTGCAACGCGCTTATCTAATTGGGCGCATGAAAGGTATGGTTTTAGGAGGGCAGGCGACGCGCGCCTATTTAGAGGTTACCGTTAGCAACTTAGATATGAGTCGCCTTGGTGCGGCCATGACAGAGTTGGTTAAAGTTCAAAGCGCGCTGCGTATTTCGGTTGATGCCGCAAGCGCCACGCAGGTTATTAACGAAAAAGTGCCTTTGGTTGTCATTCCCCTTGCCGATGTCTCATACCTTAACAATGATGCCTATGACGAGTTCCTAGATAACAAGCGTGAGCAAATGTTTAATCACGAGTTTGATTTATCGCGTCCGTTTCTTTGGATGATGGAGGTTACGCGCAGAAATGACGAGTGGCATATTCACTTTTGCCATGATGGCATTCTTATGGATGGCTGGAGTTGTGAGCGCCTATTTGCCGACTTAGAAACCCTGTATCATAATGGCACATTTGAAGTGGGTATCTCTTATCGCGATTATGTTTATTGGTTGCAAGAGATTCATGATAGCGAGACCTATACAAAAGATGAGCAGTATTGGCTGGCCAAAGCTCAGGAATTTCCCGAAACTCAAGCTCTTAAGCCAGCTTGCCTTCCAGAGGCAATTACTAATCCCGAAACTGCTCATGTGACACGTACGATTTCACTCGATCGCTTTAATGCCATCAAGCGCGCTGCTGCCTCTTACGAAATGACAGTTTTCGCGGCCATGCTTTGTGCCTTTGGCAAAGCGCTTGAACTTAATGGAGGCTGCCACGATTTTCTTATTAACACGCCAGTTGCTTATCGACCTTTAACCAGTAGCAACGCTCAAGTTAATAGCGATCTTTATAAGCTTCTTGGAGAATGCTCAGATTATCGTCTTTTTCATTTTAGTACTCTAGCAAACGAGACGATTGCCCAAACTGCCAAAAAGGTATTCGCTCAACTTACAGACGAGGGTTTGCACACAGCGTATCGTGGCAGTGACCTCTCGCGTGCAATGCAGCAATATTCGGGGGCGTCTGCGCTTGCGCCAATAGTGTTTACAAGTACCGCCGAGGTAGATCTTAAGCCGTCAACATGGTATCGCAAAGTGGCGTCGCGTACGCATACTAGCCAGGTTTGGATGGACGCTGTGGTCATGCCCATAGATCAAGGTATCATGTTAAACATAGATTACGTAGATGGTTTGCTTGAGGCAGGTACACCTGAGCGCGTGGCAGACGCTTTTGTTAGGGCACTAGATTTACTTGTAGATGAACCCGGTGCCTGGGACAAATTAACTCAGTTGCCATTGTCGCCAACCGAACAAGAACTCATTAACCAAACTAATGCGACAGATGTTTTGCCTGTTGCCACAACATATGCGCCATTGCTTCGCAATGCCTTTAGCAATTATGCTAGCAAGATAGCAATTAAAAATGTCGAGAAAAACCTGACCTACCGCGAGTTAGAACAGTTAACGAGTTGCATTAGCGCGGCAATAGAAGCAAAGCTGGCTGAGCCTGCTGAGCCTGCTGAGCTTGATGCTGCGCCCGCTTCCGTCTTAGACAAAGACACTCGCGCAAGAATTGGTATAGCAGTTGGCAAGGGTGCAAAACAGGTGGCCGCCGCATTGGCGTGTGCTGCTGGTGGCTACCCCTTTATGCCTATAGATATCGAATACCCTGCACAAACAATACGCGCATGCTATCTAGCTAGTAAGCTAGCATTTGTTATTGTAGACTCGCAAACCGCGCACCTTGTTCCCGAAGATGTCCCAACACTTAATGTTTGCGAAGCGCTTCCTAAAGAAGGCTCAATCACATGGCGTGACGCTTGCGAAAGCGATGTGTTGGCAATTATTAACACATCTGGTTCTACGGGCGCAC
Source organism: Coriobacteriales bacterium (assembly GCA_031256715.1). Classification (GTDB taxonomy): domain Bacteria; phylum Actinomycetota; class Coriobacteriia; order Coriobacteriales; family UBA8131; genus JAIRQA01. Next base: position 55,561 of record JAIRQA010000012.1, read on the forward strand.
CAAAAGGTATACAGCTAACCAACGAGGGAGTGGTTAACTGTTTGCTTTGGAGCAAAGAAGCATTTAGTATAGACGAAACCAGCTGCGTGCTGGCAATAACAAATTTCGCCCACGACATGGCGCTATATGATACGCTTGGGCCATTGCTTTCGGGCGCAAGCCTTGCAGTTTTAGATGAGCAGACACGCCGCGAACCACGTGCTTGGGCAAAAACTATGGATGTTTGCAATGTGACTTTTTGGAATTCAGTACCGGCGCTAATGCGTATGTTGCTTGAGGTGGCAGGCCCTATAAGCGCAAACGCGCTGAAGTCGCTGCGTTGCGTAGTGCATGGTGGAGACTGGCTAGACCCTGCCTTGGCGCGTCAGATAACAGAAACGTTTCCCAATGTTCGCCTATTTAATGTTGGTGGTCCTACAGAAACAACTATTTGGAATATCGCTCATGAGGTTACCGACGACGACATTCAAAGTGGCGTTATTCCTTATGGGCGCCCAATCTGGAACACCAAATATTTTGTGCTTGATGACCGCATGAACCTTTGCCCACCTGAAGTGGCTGGCATTATGCATGTTGCCGGCGTTGGGGTTTCTGCAGGTTATATAAATGCAGTTGCGCTTAATGATGTCGTCTCTGACGATGTTGCCTCTAAAGATGTTGTCTCTGACGATGTTGCCTCTAAAGATGTTGTTGGTACTTTAACTACCGCAACAGATCTTGATGCAAAAGACAATGGTTCTTGCGATGAACCTCAGGTCTTTACGAACTTAAATGGAATGCGCGTCTGCTGCACTGGCGATCGCGGAATGTATTTGCCTAGCGGTGAGCTGCGCATTTTGGGTCGCGCCGATTTGCAAGTTAAGGTTAATGGAAAGCGCATAGAGATTGGCGGTATAGAGCGCCTTTTAAATCAGATAGATGGCATAAGCGCAAGTGCCGTAGTTGTAAATGAGGCTGTTGGACGATTGATCGCCTATTTCATTGGCGATACCAATGATGCCATTATTCCCGAGGATGAAATTCGCTCGCAACTGTCGTGCTGGCTGCCAGCCTACATGATACCAACGCGTTTTATTGCCATTGAACAGATGCCACTAACACGCAATGGCAAACCAGATCGCAAGGCATTAGCTAAGTATGAATTGCCTGGACACAGTTGCTCAGATCATAGCCGTGAGGCTGCACTGCCTAAAGCAGCGGAAATTAAGAGTGTGGCAGCTACAGAGAATGCAGAACAGCTTACGCCTGCTATTACGAAAGAACAGCTTACGCCTGCTACTAGGATAGAGCAACAAACTTCAGTCACTGCGATAGAGCAACAAGCGTCTTTTGCATCGTTAATTTCTTCAAGCTCGTTAGACGCCTTAGCTGATACTAGCTTGGCAGAAGCTTCTGCAGCAGATGAGCTTGCATTTTTAGGCAAAGCCGGCAATGACGCTGCAGTTTTGTCATCAAACAAGAACGTAAATGAAGAGGCAGAAAATCGCTTTAATGATGTTTTATTAAAACTGGTGACATTTTGTCGCGAATCAATTGGCGATGAGACAATCCAGCCTGACGACAACTTCTTTGCTATTGGTGGCGACTCGCTTACAGCAATGAAGATCGGTGCTTGGGCTTACGATCAATTTGGACGCGAACTTACGGTAGTGCAAATTATGGCACAGCCCACAGTTAGAGAGTGGGCTGAAATCCTCTGTGATGAATAACAACTGCAATGAATAACAGCTGCAAGGAAAAAATAATTGTAATGAATAACAACCAACAAAAAGCCGCTATTCGCACAAACCCATGGGTGCTTTTCTCAACAGATTCTTTAATAGATGTTTCGGCACAGGTAATTTGTTTTCACGCTGCTGGGTGCCAGCCAACAGGCTTTGTAAGTTGGCGGCGATATTTTTCTAAGCAAGTTGCTGTTGTGCCCATTGTCTTGCCAATGCATGGCAGTCGTCTAAGGGAATGCATGCCTTATAGCCTGCAAGAGATTGCCGGCAATTTTGTTGCCACGAGTTTAGAGCTATTCAGCCGCCCTACGATTTTGTTTGGGCATAGCATGGGTGCGATGATTGCCTACGAGGTAGCCTGCTTGCTTGAGGCGCGTGGCAGATTGCCTTTGGCGCTTGTTGTTTCTGGGGCTCAGTCTCCAGACAGACGCGAGGTGGTAGATCGCACCATTGGGCTTACAGATGAAGAATTTCTTGATGTGTTGCGCGCCTATGGTAGCATCAGCGAAGAACTGCTGCAAAATCGCGAATTTTTAGATTACTACTTGCCTGTTGCTCGCAGCGATTTTGCCCTATGCGAACGTTACAAGTGGCGGCGACAACCAGCGCTTATGTTGCCTATTCACACTTTTAATGGCGTGGATGATACCCATATTAGCAAGGATGGCATAGAGCAATGGAGCAGCTTTTCTAGGATTTGTTGTATGCATCATTTTTTTGATGGCGGGCATTTTTATTGCGACCAGAGCCCCGAAGAGGTGTGTGCGCGCATTGAAGCACTGATTAGAATGACATTACGATAGAAGAAAATGCTTTTGGCTTCTGGGCATTTTAAGCTAGGCATCGAAGCGCAGATTAGAATGAACTTACGTTAGACGTAAATGCTTTGGGCTTTGGGTATTTTGAGCCAAGCATCGAAGCGCAGATTAGAATGAGCTTGTGATAGACGTAAATTAGAGTGAACTTATGATGGACGTAAGTTAGAGTGAACTTATGATGGACGTAAGTTAGAGCAAACTTACTTTAGATGTTGATAAGAATGAACACACGAGGAGAGATCAAAACAATGACAATTACACAGACAGATGAGCACAAGGGCAGTACAGATTGTGCAAATCACGCAGCTACTGCAGAGCTAATTGATCACACTGGCTTTATGGTTGACAACAAAGGCAATTCAATTTTTCAGGTACCATTTCAGGCACGCTATCCTGTGCAGGGCTTAGTTATCTTTGGTAAGGGCAGAACCGGCCGTCCCTTTTATGGAGGCCTTGGCGGTGGTTTGCTTGTAGAAGGCGATCTTGATCTTTGCCTTGTAGAAGAAGCGGTGCAGCGCCTGTTTGATGACATCGACAGCACGCGCATCATGTTTCCCGCATCACCTGATTTACCAATACATTATCGAATTCGCGATCATGTTAGCTTTAAGCTGGAAGTATTTCCTATTTATGAAGGCAGCTTTAAAGAAAGGGTTGCGGCGGCGGCTGCCAGTGAGTACCCGCACTTATCAACATTAAAAACTTATGTAGATGTTGCCTTACGTGTTGTCGTTTACGATTTAGGCATAGCTCCAAGCGGCAAACATGGCTGGGTCATCGCTTTTTCTGCAAGTCATGTTGCGGTTGACGACCAAGGCATCTTTTTAGTGATTGATCAATTTATGGCCAACTATAGAGGCGAAAACCGCATGGTTGTGCACCAACATAGTCTTTTAGATTGCCTTAATTATATGAATGATAACCCAGACTGCGATGACCCTGAGGCAAATCGTGCCTATTGGAGGCGCGAGATGCAGGGCTTTGTAACACCATCTTTACATGAAAGCAATCCCGATCGTACAACGCCCATAGACCCCGCTGATTTAAAGTTTATGCTAGACACAGAGCAAGTAAAAAGGCTTGCGCTTGCCTGCCAGACAACTTTGCCATCGTTATTTATGGCAGCCTTGCATATTGGGATAGCTGCTGGCTTTAATTTGCGCGATTCGGCAATTTGCATGTTAACTGAGGCGCGCCCAAACTATATATTTTGGAATACGGTTGTGCATGGACTAATGTCAATGAACCATCGTATGCAAATTGAAGACAGCGAAAGCTTCTTAGAGTTCGCGCGAAGAACTGTTCTAAAAATGTCTTCGAACTTGCAAAACCTTGCCAGTGAAGAATACGTTGGCGGCGCGGCACCTGTGTATTATACCTATGTTTCGCCGGTGAAATCTCCAAATCTTGGTGAGGGGCTTGATTGCAAAACGTGGATGCCTGACCTCATTGGCGATGATGCCGGTTATTTGCCTTGGCCAGAGGTGGCAATTGTAGAGGGCGCAGACACTATGGAGTTTATGCTCTTGGTGCTAGATCAATCCATTTGTTTCTTTACACCTAATGAGGCACGCGCTTTTGCCTATGGGGTCAGGCGCTGCCTTGAGCTTGCAATAGAAAACCCTGGTGTTTTAGTAGCAGATATTGTTGAGAAGGTACAAACCGAGCTTAGGGCGAAGGGGGTGATAACAGAATTTTAAACATGCATAAGAACAACCTAGAGAATAAAAACTTGAATAATCAATTAACAAACAAACAACCTAAGGAGCAAGTAATGAGTGAATTAAACTACTTAACCGACAATCGCGGGAACCAAGATTTCGACCTTTTTTATCAATGCACGTTTTTCTTAAATGGTATGGAGTACTTTGACACCGGAAGCAGTGGTCAGGGCTGGTATTCAGGTATAGGTATTGGCGTGATTATAGAGGGCGAACCAGATTTGCCGCGTATAGAAAGTGTCATGCAGCGCCTCTTTAACGAGATTGATTCTCTGCGCGTTTGTTACCCGGCATCTGAGGGAGACATTACACACTTTAAAATTCGCGATAGCTATGATTTTAAGCTGGAACTAATTTGCCCAGAGGGTAAGACTTATGATGAGCGCCTGCAATTTGCTAACGAGCAAGAGAGCCAATTTGTGTCTAACGTGGGCAATTTTGCCAACATTGCTTGCCGTGCTGTTATTTACGATTTGGGAGAAGGACCTAGTGCTGCCCATACCTGGCTGTTGGCTTTAACCTTTAACCATATGATTATCGACGACCAGGGCTTGATCTTGGTTTGGGATCAATTCATGCGCTATTACCGTGGCGAGGATAAGCAAATTGCAAACACTAAGAGCCTGATCGACTATTTTAACTTCATTAACGAAAATCCCAATCTGTTTGACAAGGATGCCGTTGTCTCTTATTGGAAAGAACAGATGAATGGTTATGAAACACCTGCGATGCGTGAGCCAGAAGGCATGGAAGCTTTGGCAACATTTTCACTGGCAGATTATGTAGAAAGCTATGACATTGCTCACCTTAAGCAAGTTGCGGCATCGTGCAAGGTGACTCTTCCGGCATTGTTTGTTTCGGCATTTCATATTGCTTTTGCTAAGACCTTTGCAGTTCGAGACTCTGTGGTTACACTGGGCACAGAGGCTCGCCCAAACTTTGATTTCTGGTCTACAGTAGTGCATTCATTGGTATCAATGAATAATCGCATGGACATTAAAGAAGATGAGCTTTTTACAGACTTCGCCCATCGTACATTGGTAAAAATGTCTGAAAACATAAAGAACGCTCCGGACCAAAGATATGTAGGTGGCATTTCGCACGTGGGCATTACATACGCAAGCCAGCCATCGTTGCCCAATTTGGGCGAGGGCTTAATATGTACACCTTGGATACCTGTTACAGCATTTGCTGATAGCAGAACAGAACCAAAGGAATTTGTTTTACCACCCAAGCAACTAATAATGGGTATTATCGAGCACGGCGAAGTGGTGCGCACAGAATGCGTCTTTACACCGTTGTCGTTTAGCATGGCCGACGCAAAAAGCATAAGCGATGGCATTAAGCGTTGTTTTACGATGCTTGAAGCAAATCCGCAGCTTACAGTTGGTGAAGTGCTGTAGCTTCGTAGGGGCGCGCCTGTGTCAGGCAAAGTCGCACGTAGGGGCGACCTTCGGTCGCCCGTCTGTGTCAGGCAAAGCAGCTCCCGTAGGGGCGCGCCTGTGTTCGCCCGCTTGATGAAGTCGCGTTCGCCTGCCTGTGCCAAACACACGCAAAGCCGTCAACACTTTTTGTTGACGGCTTTGCTATTGATGCTCTAGGTACGAATGCCAATAATTGCGTACTCTTGCTTTAAGCTCTAAGTCGCGCGTCTTATTGCACTTATGGCAGCATTCGGGCAGCGGTCGATGCATTTCATGCAACCGGCACATGCCATCTCGCGACTACGATGCACACGACCGTCGCTACCTTGTTCAAGCACAGTTCCAAGTGGACAAAAACGCATACAAAGGGTACAACCTACGCACTTCTGGGCATTAATAACAATGCTCAGGCGATTTTCTAAGAACTCTCTTGGTGTGCCATACATACCCTAGTAACTGCTTTCTTAATGACTTAAGCGCGAATTTCCCAAGCTCCAAGTTTATCATAGGCATCATTAAACAAAGTGTCTCCATTTAAGAAATCCTCACCAGTGTAAGACGTGTCTGAGCGATCTTCGGGATCGATGCAAGGATAAACACGGCAAAGCAGGCCACGGCAAGTCCAAGTGCCTGTTGCTTTGTCCGAGGCTTCAACCGAGCCATCTGTTAGCACATTAGCGTTAGACATAAAGATACCTTGACTCCAGGGTTCTTCTGCTGGCAACTCTGGATACCACCAACTGGGCATGACTTGTACTGTTCCTTTAACAATGGCTTGGTCTACTTGGGCTTTTTGGCGTATACGTCCACGCTCGTTCTCGATCCAAACCCAATCACCATCGCGGATTCCCAGCTCTCTGGCATCCTCGCGGTGCATGTAGCAACGCGGCCATGGAAACATAGAGCGTGTGCCTTGCCCAGGAACGCGATTTTCAGAGTGATAAAGCACGCTTACTCTGCCGCCGGTTGTTAGTCTAAGTGGATACTTCTTTGCCAGTTCTGGGTTAGAAAGAGGTGTTTCGGGTAGTTCTTTATAAATGGGCAATGGATTGTAGCCTAAATCTTGCATAAAGGATGGGAAGATTTCTGCTTTGCGCGATGGTGTAACAAATCCTCGTGTCTGACCATTGGGCAAAAGTTCAGTATACTTGCGAAAACGTGTTGGCGAGGGGAAGTATGTGCCCATCTCTACCATTTCGTTATAACTAAACGTTGTGCCACGAGATATTCTGTATTCTATAAGTTCCTCGTAGGTTTTCCATGGCCAGTATTCTTCCTGACCCATGGCTATGCCAAGTGAGCGGAAGAAGTCGTAGTCCATACGGCGGTCGTAAAGCGGCTTACTGCCGCGATCACCACAGACGCTAAAGTCGTTAGAGTCCTCGGCGGTTGTATAGCATGGACGCTCTAAAGAATCTGCCGCGGGGAAGATATAGTCTGCAAGTGCTGCTGTTGGTGTTTTCCAGTACTCGACTACAACCAAAAGCTCCAAGGCTTTAAGCGCCTCATAAACGCGTTTTGTATCTGCGCACCAGGCAAGCGGATTAGAGCTCCAACAAATCATTGCCGTTACAGGGTAGGGGTTTTTGTCTATAATTGCGTCCCACATTAAAGTTGGCGAGCAAAGCATCTGGTGCAACATTGGTCTGGGAATGCCAAAAATCTTTTTGTAGCAGTCATAAATTGGCTCGAATCCCTTCCAGCTCATTGCTTTAAAGATATCGTTGCCAATGAACTTGGGGCGAATCTCTGGCTTGCAAAGCTCACTTAATTCTAGTTCTGCGTCGCGCACCGGAAAACTTAAGACACCATCTTCGCCTGGAGGTGTGCCTGGCTCACCTACAAATTCGCCGCCAGGGATGTCTATGTAGTTACATAAGATACGGCAAATTGTCTTAGCGATGCACAAGCCAGAAGCATTTGGCCCATGTTGGTCGCCACCACCTAAGCCCCAAGTGATAAAGGCTGTGCCATTAGTTGCGTAGGTCTTGGCGGTGTCGCGAATCTTGTTTTCTGGTAAGCCAGTAATCTCGGCTGCCCACTCTACACTATATTCTGCAGCCATAGCTTTTATGGCATCAAACGCGGTTTGGCAGACAACAGTGCTGCCATCTTTTAAGGTAATCTTGAAGTCTCCTTCTAGTGCTGCTAATACTTCGCCTGCATAGTAGCGGTTTTCGTCCGAGCACCATTGTGTTGCTGCGTTTGTCTTTTCATCCCAAACTACAAAGTCTTCGTGTTTCCCATCTGTGACAATATCTGATGCTCTTATCATCTGATTATCAGATTTGCGCACAAGAAAGACTGCGTTAGACCAGTAACGTAAAAACTCTTCGTCATACCATTTATTGGCGATAATCTCGTGCATCCACGCTAATGCCAAAGCCTGATCTGTTCCTGGACGAATTGCCAACCAGTGGTCGGCAAGAAGAGCTTGGGTTGTGCATACTGGATCTATGACAATCAACTTGGGTTTCTTGCCTGGACGATTCATAGATGCCAGATAGCTGCGCCACATAGGCGATTGTGGACCATATTTTTCGGAAGCGCTTAAGCCCCAAATAACAAAGGTGTCGGCCTGGTCTATTCCTGCCGGCACAATAGATTCTATTGGCCAGCCGCACATAGCCATGTTTAAGGTGTAGTTCCAGCACCAGCAAATTGTGCCAGGGTCTACAACATTGCCAGGGTTGCCAAGGATATTTGTGAAGCGTGAGCGCGCCCAAAGATGATCGGAGCGATATGTACCCTCAGAAGAGACAAGTGTTTCAGGGCCATGTTTGTTAATAAGCGCTTGAAGCTTTTCGGCAACTTCGCCTATCGCTTGGTCGTAGCCTATCTGCTCCCAGCGATCTTCTCCACGTTTGCCAACGCGTTTTAGTACGTGATTGATGCGCTTGGGATGATAGTGCATCTGGATGGCCTTCTCGCCATTTTTACCCATGCGATCGCAAAGTACTGTGCCTTCTTTGGGATTACCCTTAATTTTAACGACGCGATCTGTGGCAGTGTCTACGCCAATAATTATGCCGCAGTTCATGTGGCAAAAAAAGCAGCGTGAATAAGTCCACTGTATCCCGTCTTCGTCTATGTGCTTGTTGGGCATGAACTCTGTACTCATTTAATACTCCTTTCGTTAGAAATTTCAACTTGATTTACTAAGCATGCTTCCCTTTGGGATATAGCGATTTTCGGACATCTATTTTTGCCAAACATGACCTTTTAAGGGTGAACTTAATGGGTGATAGAGGGTGAGGCTATTGGTTATGATGCGGTATTATTGCGCTATTCTTGTTGCCATGGCTAAGTTTTGCTGTATGGCAATGAGTTCTTGCTTCGGTTGTGGTAGTATAATTTGGTATTGGTAGTTTTTTGTGAACGTTAGTTTATACTGTCAGACCTGCACGCTGCATGCAGACGGTACTCTTGTTGTTAGACTTGTGCTGCGGGCAGTACTTTTGTTATCGGCCCCGTGCGCTGCATACAGGCGGTAGGTCTTTCTTCTCATAAAGGAGATTGCTTAAGATGGAAAATAAAGACGTACGCTGGTTCCAGCGTTTTCAGAATTTTTCTAGAGCTTTTGCGTTATTGTCAGAAATAACAAATTATGACGCAGAGCAGATGGAAAATTTGCAGAAAGAAGGCTTTATACAGCGCTTTGAAATTGTTTTTGATTTGGCTTGGAAGACAGTAAAAGACTATCTTGAATATCTAGGTCATGATGTTCAGCCATCGCCGCGTCCGGTAATCAAAATGGCATTTGAGGCTGGAATCATCAAGGATGGACAGGCATTTATAAATATGCTTGCTGCAAGAAATGCAATGTCGCATACCTACGATGAAGAATCATTTGCAAATATATTTACGCAGATTAAAGATGAATTCTTTCCAGCATTAAGAAAACTTTACGTCTTTCTAAAAAAGGAAACCTCATGAAATTTGGGCTATCATGTGAGCATATAAATATGATAGCAAACGTGCTTTCAAACGCAAATGTAGTCAGGGCACAGGTATTTGGCTCTAGAGCAAAAGGTAATTATAAGTACAATTCCGATATTGACATTTGTCTGTTTGGGGCGGTTGATAACGTAGAGGCTAACCGCATAAGCGAAGAACTGGATGAGCTACCAATGCCATACAAGTTTGATGTGGTTAGTTATAACAGCATTAGTGCACCTGAACTACGCGAACACATAGATCGTGTGGGTGTTGATTTTTATTGCAATGTTAACAATGGCGGCGGCAATTAAAATGGTGCCAACGATGGCGGTGTCTTAGATGCGCGAGTCACTATGCAGGAGCATCAAAGCGAGCGCATCAATGGCAAGCGTGTCTTGTGTTAGTCGTCCTATGTTAATCGTCCTGTGTTAGTCATGACTAACATCTAATAGCTTGATGGCGTCAACTTTGTTGTTTACTCCAAGTTTAATGAAAATGTTTTTAACATGAGTCTTTATTGTGTTTAGCGACAGCTGCAGGGTTTCAGAAATCTCTTGGCGAGTCATTCCCATTTGTAATAAATCTAGCACCTCTAACTCACGCTCAGAGAGGCTGAGGCGCACAACAGCAGACGCTACTTGTGAACTATGAGTGGCATCGTGTGCGACAATTGACTCTGCCATTCTTTGGATACTTTTTGTAAAATTGCGTAAGTTGTAAGACGTCTTACGTGCGTTAAGAAGCTCATTAAACAGTGGACGTATTGTTTTGTAGTGAAATAAGAATGGTGAGACAAACTGAAAATCTGATGCCAAGGTTAACGCTTGCGAGACGCAACGCAATGCATTCGCTTGTCCGTTTGCCTGAACGCGCCCCTTGCTTGAGCTTATCCCGCTAGATTTCCCATCACTAGATCTTTTATCACCAGAATTTACAACACCAGATTTAAGTCCGCATGGTCTTTTCTCGCTAGATTTAACCAATAAAGCATGACCCTCAGACATCAGCAGCAGCGACTCTAGCGCAGAACCTATCATTCCCAATGATTGACACTGCTTGAAGCTGGTCGTAAGCATGCTCATTGCATCGTTTATATTGTCGCTTTTTAACATGATTGCAGCCTTAAGAATATTTGTTTCTATCCTGTTGATGGTATCGCGTTCTGCTTGCCAAGACTCAAGTTTATAGATGATCTTATTTGCGTCATCTAGGTGGTTTCTTTGCAAAGCCAGACGCGCATGGGCGATGTAGGCTTTAAAAAGTACGCCGCGCAAAGGCGGGTAACTCTCGGCAGTTGCAGTTGTCTGAACAATTCTTTCGTAAGCATTGTCTTCTTGTCCACGAAGAAATAGCAGGTTGGCTTCTGTGGTAGCCGCCTCTAAATAGTAGTCTATGTTTATGCTTGTAGAGAGGTGACTAAACGCCCGTCGCAGGCTCTTCTCGGCATTATCAAGTTGACCATGAGCAATATGTATTTGTGCCAATATATTATAAAAACCACCATATTGAGCATAATCTAAAGGGCAATCCTTTAGTGACCGATAACATATTTCTTTGGCTTGCTCAAATCTTCCATAAAGACACTCTAGTGCCGCCAGCTCGTAGCGGCAAAAGGTCATATAAAATGGTGACGCGCTAATGCTAGCCATTGCTTCGGCTTGTAAGTAGTACTCGCGGGCAACCGATAACTCTCCCAAATGCTCATAGTTTTCTGCAAGCGAATGCAAGAGCACCGACTTTAGTTCTGGGCGTATGACATTGCTGTACTGCGAAAGTAAGGTCTTAATTTGTTCTGTGGTCTGAGCAAACTCACCCTTAAGCTGCCTACATTTAACGTTAATGAATTTGATGGTTAGTGCAATGGCAGTCTCTTCTGTGGCGCATTGCGTGGCGCTTCTTAAGATGTCATCGGTGGAGTTTTTCGTGATGCTTTCTGTGGTGCTTCTTAGGGTTTGTTCTAGGGTGCTTTTTGAGGCGTCTATCCTAGCAGCGACAGTCTGGTTGAATATGGCAAGCCATCGCATACAGTCATCAGGGCGACCGCTAATAAAGTAAGCAAGAGTAGTGCAAAGGCTTAACGAGGGTGAAGTGCGTATTTCTGTTGTAGTGCGTCCGATAACTTGCTCCATGATAGATGTATTTACAATATGCCCAGAAAAACCTGCCTGCTTGGCCAAACCTGCAACCAAGTTATTGTCGGCGGCCATTAACAGGTGACGGGCAGACTGATCAAGCAAACCATTTTGCTCGTACCAACGACTTGCGCGATAGTTTATACGCCGTAAGATATCGGGATGAACAGCAAAAAGCCGATTGCGTAGCCAAGCTAAAAATAATGGATGGTAGCTGTACCAACTAACCGTGCTTGTCATGAAGGGGCAATCTTTGTTGCTGATTTTGTTGTCGTTTGCGTTGCTGTTTATGTTGCCGTTCGTGTTGCTGTTCATGTTGCCGTTTACGTTGTCATTTACGTAGCTGTTTATGTTGCTGTTTATGTTGATGCTCGCGTTGCTGTTCATGTTGCCGTTTACGTTGTCATTTACGTTGCTGTTTATGTTGCAGCTTGTATTGCCATTAACGCAGTATTTTTTGCCTGTATCTTTGTAAGAAAACATGGTGCTCTCTTGTTTTGAGGTGCTCTCTTGTTTTGGGGTGCTGTAAGGTGCCGGTTTTATGAAAAGGTTTAAAGAGCATAGTTTGTCGATGATTGCCGCCGAACCACTGTTTTGCGTAACATAGTCTGCCAGTGAACCGCAGAAACTTTCTAGTATAGAGGTTTCAAGCAAGAACTCTTCTAGCTTGCTATCAATTTGACATAAGACACGCTCTGAAAAAAATGCACTTAGCGTTTTTGCAGCATTTGCTTGAAGACATTCGCCCAAGTCGCTGCCATACTCGCGGCAATCTATAGTCGCAAGTTTAATTCCGCCAATCCAACCCTGTGTATAAGCTAGCATGCTATCATAATAGCTCTTAAGCATGTTATATGGCACAGTTCCTAATGCAGATTCGTGCACGACTTCCGGTGCGGCAGCCCCCACGACTTCCGGTGCGGCAGCCCCCACGACTTCTGGTGCGGCAGCTAACGCAACTTCGGTCGGGATTTTAGATGTAGTTTCGTGCAAGGTTTCGGCCGGGAATTTCTTCTCAACATTATTATTGTTTGTAAGCTCGTTTGCAGTTTTGCTCACAGTTTTACTTGCATGTTTGCACGCTTCGTCATTTGTCAACATCGCTATTAATGCCTGTGCTTTATTTAAAGGGAGATTTAATTGGGCGGCGGTAATATCAAAGATGCTATCGCTGATACGAAGGTTTTCCTTTAGCATAGGTAAATTGGTCCCGGTAATCACTGACCTTAAGGCGTTTGGCATGCGCCTAGATAAAAAGTGGGCAAGCTCGGAAGCGCTATGCTTGTTAATGCGATCGATGCCATCTACAAATAAAATGCCTTTAACCCCAAAATTTTTTTCATGGGCGGCAAAAAGGCAATTGCTTAGCATTTGCAAGAACTGTTCTGAGGGCGTCTGATTGTGTTTAGCGTTTTGGTGAGCGTAAGTGGCATCTTTAACGACGTTACTGTAATTTGCGGCATCGTTTGCGCCGCTCTTGTAATTTGCGGCATCGTTACTGCTACTGTTGTCATTAGCAGATTTGCTAACTTTGGTAGTGCCATTAGCGGCGTCGCCAAACAAGGCGCCTTGCACGTCTCGCACGTCATGAACGTCAAACAAGGCGCCTTGCACGTTCCGCACGTCTCGCACGTCATGAACGTCAAACAAGGCGTCTCGCCCGTCTCGCCCGTCCCGCATGTCACGAACGTCAAGCTCGGACATAAATTCTTTGGTGTTAGGGCATAGAGTTGTAAGAGCGGCTATCAGATGTTGCCATAGACGAGCTAAATCATTGTCTTGTGTGTCAAGTGAAAGCCAGGAAACCAATGGTTTAAGTCCGATGTCTATTCGGTCATTTTCTATGCTGTTTTCAGTGTTCGCAGAAGTGTTCGCGAAATTGTTCGTAATAGTGTTCGTAGAAGCGCTCATAAAAGTGTTTGAAAAATTCGCGTCATGCAAACTGGCGTTATCACAGTTAGCAAAATGGCGATTGGCAAATCTGTAAAACCATTCAGCTGCAAGTATGGTCTTGCCGCTACCCGCAGGAGCAATTATGGCGATAGTGGGCCAATGTAGACCCTTTGTAAGAAGTGGTAATAGGTCGTCGCGGCAGATATGAGCATGCGGCAGAGAAGGAGCGCAGAATTTTGCTCGCGAGAGCACAGAGGAATTTAACATAGTTCAGACCCTTTTCTGTTAGCTTTTCAGTTAGCTTTTCAGTTAGCTTTTCAGTTGCGGCTCGCACCATAATCTTTTTTCGAAGCCTATCACCTTGCAAAAGCATTTTTTAGTGACATTTCATGAAAGTTGCCTGCATAGTCGCAAATGAAAAGGAATCGCAAGCAGCTAGCGTTTTTTTATGACCTATATTTTGCCACATTAGCAAAGCGCTTGCAGTACTAGGTTACAGCGGTAGCTTGCAGTACTAGGTTACAGTAGTAGCTTGCAGTACTAGGTTACAGCGGTAGGTTGCAGAGGTAGTACTTAGATGTGGTGACAAACTTAGCTAGTTGCTACTGGGTCATATCTTGATGCTAAGATAAAAGCGTAGGGCTTAACGTCTTGCGTGTTCTTTTTCTACCATTTTTAAAGAGACAAAATAAGATACCAATAAGCATACGACCGCAAAAACCAAGGCACCAAGAGAAACCACTGGCATGAGCCAAATATCAGATAAAAGCATGCTAATCGCGTCTGTTGGAATAAATTTCATAACAGAAAAACCAAAAAGAAGAACAAGCACAATATAGATGATTGTTGCCAGTTGCATTTTTGCTGGACCATATCTGTAAACTATTGGGAAAACTATAGCGCTATACATTAATGTCGATGCCAAACTGCCAAACACAGTGGCAAAAATTAATGGCGCGGAGATATCAAAAAAGAAGGCGATAGCCACCTCGAACACTATAACAACAAGCAATAGCGCAGCAAGCAGGATAAGCGAGAAAAGGAATCTGGCGCCAACCACCTGACTTGCCCTTAAAGGCAGCGACCAAATAGTATTCTCCCACCAGTACTTGCTATCTGCCTCAAAAACAGAGTAAACAAGAGAATTTGCAAGAAAGAAGATGACAATTGCAAGAGACATTGCCATTATGGCTGGCGCCCCAAACAGACTTACGATCATAAGAACAACAGGAAACAGGTAAACCCACGACAATGCTTTTCTTGCCAGAAGCATATCTTTTCTCAACAGCCCTAACATATGATCAACTCCTATTACTTATGACATCAAGCATTAAATCTTCAAGATTTTTTACGCCGTATGCCTCATATTGTTTTTGGGCATCACCCATTGCAAAGCTCAGGCATATCTTTCCCGCATGCAGCAGGCATACAGTATCGGCAATCTTTTCTATGTCTGAGATTATATGTGTCGAGAATAGCACCGACACACCAGTCTGCTCTACCAGTTGCCTAATGATGCTAAGAATGTCTTGGCGAACAGATGGGTCAAGGCCTGATGTTACTTCGTCAAACACTAGAACTTTTGGATGATGCGCCAGTGCAATGCAAAGCATCGCCTTTGTCTTTGTGCCTCTAGACATGTCGTCGATTTTCTTATCTTTATCTAGTTTAAAATGAGACACCATCTCATAAAAATAATTATCATCCCAGCGCAGAAATATTTTGCTAGTATAATAGCGTATTTCATTTAATGTCAGATTGCCATGAAAGTCTGCGCAATCCATAACAAAGCCAACATCTTGCATTATATCTTGGTTTATGTCCGGTACTTTGTCATTAATGTTATCGTCGCAAATAAATACCTTACCTGTATCTGGCAGTATGCGTCTAAGCACAATACTTAAAAGTGTCGTTTTGCCCGCGCCATTCTCGCCAAGTAAACCCATAATCTTTCCCTGATTAACAGAAAGATTAATAGGGCCAAGGCAAAAATCGCCATAGCGTTTTGTTACATCTTGTATCTGAATTATTGCGTGATTGTCTGTGGAGTTATTGTTTGGCACGAAGGTTGGCATGAAATCATTGCTTGCTGGCTTATTGGTAAATGTGTTTGCTGCGTCTTTTGCAGGAACCTCTGCGGGAACCTCTGCAGGCATCTCTGCGGGAACCTTTGCGGGCACATTTGCAGACAGCCTTGCAAGCAGCGCATCCTCATATTTGCTCACGTTTTCTGCCATAGACTAATTCCTTGCCTTTGTAAAATGTGTCTTAATGGTATCTGGCAGCGCTTGGAACCAAGAGCATTTGCCATTATTTTCGTATGCTTTGGTAATTGCCCTAAAAACACAATTTGAGCAAAACAAGACATGCTCACATGCAGAGCAGCTGCCATCTATCTTTGGCGGAACCAAGTTAACTATGGCGTCTATTGTAGCAGAATGTTCATCCAATATTTGTTTGATAGGTACTTTAATCTATGTGATTTTCCAAAAACGCAAATAAACCCTTTAGCTGCTTCTATAATTTATTCAGTAGACCGCAAGCCTATGTTCGTGCTTACACCTGTCTGGCGGGGTGGCACGCAATCAGGCTGCAGATAACATTGCAGAAGTAAAACGCGGCAAGCAACCTGGTTTCAGATAACATTCCAGCATTAGAGCGCGGCACGCACTTCTCGACATTATTTAGATCCTTTCAGCTACCGTATTTTGTTAGCTGCGGGTTGTCATTTCTAGAGTACTAAGCCACTTAGCCAAACAAGCGCGTGCCAACAATATTTGATATAAAATCTTTAATGTCATTTTGTGCTTCGCGAGCGTCGGCATTCATGAGTTTAAGCAACTCTTTTCGAGCCTCGTTTTCTTGCTCTAAGGTTTTAATGCGCCTACGAAGGTCGCTAATTGCAGCATCGGTTTCGTTTACATCATGCTGTAGTTTTTCCCGCTCGCCTTTTTCTTTAG